>JAQZAY010000241.1 GCA_029239415.1 Pseudomonas sp.
AGTAAACAAAGGTACACGGTCCCTGGGCACCTTCATCAATGCGCTACATGGGGGGATGTATCACACTGACACTCTGAAGTATTGGTCATGATCGGCAGGGTGCCACCGATGGCTGGTCGTTTTTTAAACAGATTTGGAATACGCCGCCGGTTAATGAAGCGCTCTGCGCATGACGAATGGCCTGTTCCAGCCAAATCGTCCGCCGCCGATCCACTGGGAGATGTGTCTTGCCCTCGGGCAAACGTTGTCGCGGGCATGCCGCGAAACCGCTTCGCGGCTCCGTCTCAGGCCTGCCGCGCGGGCAGCAGGATTACGGGAGCGCGGCCCATGAATCAGCTCGAACTCATCATGAAACATAGCCACGGTCGGAAGATCCGTGCAATTTCCGGCAGGTTAGGCATAATAATCCGCTTCGCTTTTCATCCAGTCCTACTTATGCAGAAAGAACCTCGTAAGGTCCGTGAGTTTCGCCGTCGTGAACAGGAAATCCTCGATACGGCCCTCAAGCTGTTTCTCGAGCAGGGTGAGGACAGCGTCACCGTCGAGATGATCGCCGATGCCGTGGGCATCGGCAAAGGCACGATCTACAAGCACTTCAAGTCCAAGGCGGAGATCTACCTGCGCCTGATGCTCGACTACGAGCGTGACCTGAACACGCTGCTGCACTCGGCCGATGTCGATCGCGACAAGGAAGCCCTGTCGCGCGCCTATTTCGAGTTCCGCATGCGTGACCCGCAGCGCTACCGGCTGTTCGACCGCCTCGAAGAAAAGGTCGTCAAGGGCAATCAGGTGCCCGAGATGGTCGAGGAGCTGCACCGCATCCGCGCTTCAAACTTCGAGCGCCTCACGTTGCTGATCAAGGGGCGGATCAGTGAAGGCAAGCTCGAGGACGTGCCTCCGTACTTCCACTACTGCGCCGCATGGGCGCTGGTGCATGGCGCCGTGGCCCTGTATCACTCGCCGTTCTGGAGCAATGTGCTGGAGGATCAGGAAGGCTTCTTCCAGTTCCTCATGGACATCGGCGTGCGCATGGGCAACAAGCGCAAGCGCGATCCAGAGCCCACGAGCTGAGCGCCGATCGGCGCGCGCACGGCTGACTTGGCGTAAAAGCTGCATTGGCTGGCTGTCCGCCGGTTTTCCGTCGCCGGCTTGTGGAGGAACAATGCGTAGTCTGGTCTTGCTGCTGGCGCTGGTGTCGCTGGGCGGCTGCATGAATGTCAGCGATATGGGGGAGGGGGTCCGCTATCACATGAGCGACGCCGGTCTGCTCGATCATAGCGATACCCGCCGGATCCTGTCGGTGCGCCTGCAACCCGACTCGTTCATCTTCATCGGCCAGGGCGCCTTCGTGCCGCCGGGCAAGGGCGCCTACCCCCGGCCCAATGTCGTGGCCGAGGAAGCATACAATGGCTTTGTCGAATACTTCCCGCTGGTGCGCCGCGCCCAGGGGCCGCTGGGCCTTGAGGAAGCGCTCGCAGAAGCCCGCTCGATCGGCGCCCATTATGTGTTATACACACGTTTCGCGCGCACCGACGATCGTATCGGCACGGGCGATGAGTGGTATGACCAGCAGGCCGTCGATCGCCTGGGGCTCGATTCGGGAGTCGTCCAGATGATGCTGATCGAGACCAGCACGCGCTACCTGATCGATACCGCGCGGATCAAGAGCCGCGGCGGTTTGCTGACATTCCACGACAACCGGCCGGAAGATTTGCTGGGTCCGCCCCTGCGCGATTACGCTCGTAGCCTCTTGGGCATGAGCCGCTGAAAAGGAGAGGGTGATGACCGATAGCGAAAAGGCCAGCGATCTTCTGGGGCAGATCCCCCGGGCGGGCAAGGGCCTGCCACCGGTGCACCTGTGGAATCCCGCGTTCTGTGGCGACATCGACATGCGCATCGCCCGCGACGGCACCTGGTATTACCAGGGCACGCCGATCGGGCGCAAGCCGATGGTCCGGCTGTTCTCCACCATCATCCGCCGCGAGGGCGATGACTACTTTCTGGTGACACCGGTCGAGAAGGTCGGGATCAAGGTCGATGACGCACCTTTCGTTACGGTAGCCCTGGAGGTGCTCGGCAGTGGCGAGCAGCAGGTCCTGCGCTTTACCAGCAATGTCGAGGACCAGGTCGACGCCGGCCCGGCGTTCCCGTTGCGCGTCCAGACCGATCCGCACACCCTGGAGCCCGCGCCCTATGTGCGCATGCGCGACAACCTGGAGGCGTTGATCCACCGCAATGTCTTCTACCAGCTCGTCGAGCTGGCCGTGCCCCGGCAGATTGATGGCGAACAATGGCTGGGCGTGTGGAGCGGCGGGGAATTCTATCCCCTTGGGCAGCCCTAGGGGGCGGGCGGGCTGCAGAAACGAAAAACCCCCAGTGCTTGCGCAACTGGGGGTTTCTCACTGTTTGGCTCCGCGACCTGGACTCGAACCAGGGACCCAATGATTAACAGTCATTTGCTCTACCGACTGAGCTATCGCGGAATCTGTGGCGTATCTTACTGATTGCTAAGGGGAAGTCAAGCCTCCCCTGGGCAAACGGACGTCACAGCACCTCGACGATCGCCTTGGTCACGCCATGGATATTGCTCTGGTTCAGGGTCGCGACACAGATGCGGCCGGTGTCCAGGGCATAGATCCCGAACTCGTTCTTCAGGCGGGCCACCTGTTCGACGCTCAGCCCCGAGTAGGAGAACATGCCGCGCTGACGGCCGACGAAGCCGAAGTCGCGCTTGGCCCCGTACTCGGCCAGCAGCTCGACCATCTGCTTGCGCATGCCGTGGATGCGGCCGCGCATCTCGCCCAGCTCGGTTTCCCACATCTGGCGCAGTTCATCGCTGTTGAGCACGGCGGCGACGATGCTGGCGCCATGGGTCGGCGGGTTGGAATAGGTCGTGCGGATCACGCGCTTGACCTGGGACAGCACGCGGGCGCTCTCGTCCCTGGACTGGGTGACGATCGACAGTGCGCCGACGCGTTCGCCGTACAGCGAGAACGACTTGGAGAACGAGCTGGAGACGAAGAAGCTCAGGCCCGACTCGGCGAACAGGCGCACGGCGAAGGCGTCTTCGGCAATACCGTCGCCAAAGCCCTGGTAGGCCATGTCGAGGAACGGCACGTGGCCCTTGGCCTTGACCACTTCGAGGACGTTCTTCCAGTCGGCCAGGCTCAGGTCCACGCCGGTAGGGTTGTGGCAGCAGGCGTGCAGGACGATGATCGAGCCCGCAGGCAGGGCCTGGAGGTCCTCGAGCATGCCGGCGCGGTTGACGTCATGGGTTGGCGCGTCGTAGTAGCGGTAGTTCTGCACCGGGAAGCCGGCGGTCTCGAACAGCGCGCGGTGGTTTTCCCAGCTCGGGTCGCTGATGGCCACCACGGCATCCGGGGCAAGCTGCTTGAGGAAGTCGGCGCCGATCTTCAGCGCGCCCGTGCCGCCCACCGCCTGGGTGGTGACCACGCGGCCTTCGGCCAGCAACGGCGACTCGGCGCCGAACACCAGCTTCTGCACCGCCTGGTCGTAGGCGGCGATGCCGTCGATCGGCAGGTAGCCACGGGAAGCGTGCTGGGCGGCGCGCTGGGTCTCGGCTTCGATCACTGCGCGCAGCAGCGGGATACGCCCTTCCTCGTTGCAGTAGACGCCCACGCCCAGGTTGACCTTGTCGGTCCGGGGATCGGCGTTGAATGCTTCGTTGAGGCCCAGGATGGGGTCGCGGGGTGCCAGCTCGACAGCGGAAAACAGGCTCATTGTTACCTTGGCTCTGATTGGAGAGTGATGGGAAGCGCACGCTCCAGCCGAATGCACTGAAGCGGTGCACAAACGGGGAGTCAGTATAGTGATCCCTGCCGGGGACTGCGACAGTCTGGCGCAGGTTTTCCTGCTGTGCGGCAGAATATTTTTTTGGACCATTGCCTGAAATGGTCGGTCCATACCTAGGAATGCCCGGGGCCAACGCCGAAACTGGCGACGGAGCGTGCAGATCGGGTATAAACTACTGGCTAAATCTACAGTGCCTTGATTCATCTGGTACAGCACAGAGGTCCCTCATGTCCGAGTTCCAGCTCGTCACCCGTTTCCAGCCAGCCGGCGACCAGCCCGAGGCGATCCGCCAGATGGTCGAGGGCATCGAGGCAGGCCTTTCGCACCAGACCCTGCTGGGGGTGACCGGCTCGGGCAAGACGTTCAGCATCGCCAACGTGATTGCCCAGGTGCAGCGGCCAACTCTGGTACTGGCGCCCAACAAGACCCTGGCCGCGCAGCTCTACGGGGAATTCAAGGCGTTTTTCCCGAACAACGCCGTCGAGTATTTCGTTTCCTACTACGACTACTACCAGCCAGAGGCCTATGTGCCGTCGTCCGACACCTTCATCGAGAAGGATGCGTCGATCAACGACCACATCGAGCAGATGCGGCTGTCGGCGACCAAGGCGCTGCTCGAGCGGCGCGACGCGATCATCGTCACCACGGTGTCGTGCATCTACGGCCTGGGCAGCCCCGAGACCTACCTGAAGATGGTCCTGCACGTGGACCGTGGCGACAAGCTCGACCAGCGGGCCCTGCTGCGCCGCCTGGCTGACCTGCAGTACACCCGCAACGAGGTGGACTTTGCCCGTGCCACCTTCCGCGTGCGCGGCGATGTGATCGACGTGTTCCCGGCCGAGTCCGACCTCGAGGCCATCCGCATCGAACTGTTCGACGACGAAGTGGAGAACATCGCCGCCTTCGACCCGTTGACCGGAGAAGTGATCCGCAAGCTGCCGCGCTTCACCTTCTATCCCAAGAGCCACTACGTCACCCCGCGCGAGACCCTGCTGGGCGCGGTCGAAGGCATCAAGGTCGAGCTCAAGGACCGGCTCGACTACCTGCACCAGGGCAACAAGCTGGTGGAGGCCCAGCGGCTGGAGCAGCGTACCCGCTTCGACCTCGAGATGATCCTCGAGCTTGGCTACTGCAACGGCATCGAGAACTACTCGCGCTATCTTTCGGGGCGCCCATCGGGCGCGGCGCCGCCCACCCTCTATGACTACCTGCCGGCCGATGCGCTGCTGGTGATCGACGAGTCCCATGTCAGCGTTCCCCAGGTCGGGGCGATGTACAAGGGCGACCGCTCGCGCAAGGAAACCCTGGTCGAATACGGTTTTCGCCTGCCCTCGGCGCTGGACAACCGACCCATGCGCTTCGACGAGTGGGAGCGCGTGAGCCCGCAGACCATCTTCGTCTCGGCAACGCCGGGGCCGTACGAGGCCGAGCATGCAGGACGGGTGATCGAGCAGGTGGTCCGCCCCACCGGCCTGGTCGACCCGCAGATCGAGATCCGTCCGGCGCTGACCCAGGTCGACGACCTGCTGTCGGAAATCCGCAAGCGGGTGGCGGCCGAGGAGCGTGTACTGGTCACCACGCTGACCAAGCGCATGTCCGAGGACCTGACCGATTACCTGGCCGACCACGACGTGCGGGTGCGCTACCTGCACTCGGACATCGACACGGTGGAGCGGGTCGAGATCATCCGCGATCTGCGCCTGGGTACCTTCGATGTGCTGGTGGGCATCAACCTGCTGCGCGAGGGCCTGGACATGCCCGAGGTGTCGCTGGTGGCCATCCTCGATGCCGACAAGGAAGGCTTCCTGCGCTCGGAGCGCTCGCTGATCCAGACCATCGGCCGCGCGGCGCGCAACCTCAATGGCCGGGCGATCCTGTACGCCGACCAGATGACCGGCTCGATGCAGCGCGCCATCGACGAGACCGAGCGACGCCGCGAGAAACAGATCGCCTTCAACCAGGCCCATGGCATCGTGCCCAAGGGCGTGGTCAAGGATATCACCGACATTCTCGAAGGCGCCACGGTGCCGGGGGCGCGCAGCAAGAAGCGCAAGGGCATGGCCA
>JAQZAY010000242.1 GCA_029239415.1 Pseudomonas sp.
CGGGGCGTTCCTGGAGCGCTTTGTCGATCAGGCGCGGCATATCGAGGTGCAGATCTTCGGCGACGGCCAGGGCAATGTGGTCGCCCTGGGCGAGCGTGACTGTTCGCTGCAGCGTCGCAACCAGAAAGTGGTCGAGGAAACCCCGGCGCCGCACTTGCCTGCCGCGACCCGCGAGGCCCTGCACCGGGCGGCGGTGAAGCTGGGCGAGTCGGTCGCCTATCGCAGCGCGGGGACGGTGGAGTTCATCTACGATGGCGCCTGCGACGAGTTCTACTTCCTTGAGGTGAACACGCGCCTTCAGGTCGAGCATCCGGTGACCGAGATGGTCACTGGGCTGGACCTGATCGAGTGCATGCTGCAGGTGGGCGCGGGCGATGAGCTCGACTGGGCGGCCATGAAGCGCAAGCCCCAGGGCTGTGCCATCGAGGTGCGTCTGTATGCCGAGGACCCGCTGAAGAACTTCCTGCCAAGCCCGGGTGTGTTGACCGAGGTGTTCTTCCCCGATGACGTGCGCGTCGACGGCTGGGTCAGTACCGGTACCGAGGTGTCGGCGTTCTACGACCCGATGATCGCCAAGCTGATCGTGCATGCCGAGGATCGTGAGCAGGCGATCGCCAAGATGCAGGCGGCCCTGGGGGCGACGCGACTGCATGGTATTTCCAGCAACCTCGACTACCTTCGGCAGATTGTCGCGGAACCGCGCTTCCTGGCGGGGCGGGTCTGGACGCGGATGCTCGACAGCTGCGTGTTCAAGCCCAGCGTGATCGAGGTGCTGGAGCCGGGGACCTACAGCAGCGTGCAGGATTATCCGGGGCGCCTGGGCTACTGGAGCATTGGCGTGCCGCCGTCGGGGCCGATGGATGACTATGCGTTCCGCCTGGCCAACCGTATCGTCGGCAACCACGAGAGCGCGGCGGGCATGGAGTTCACCCTGCAGGGGCCGGTGCTGCGCTTCCACTGCGATGCCCTGGTCGCCCTGGCCGGTGCCGAGTGCCCGGCCGAGCTCGACGGCGAGGCCATGCCGTACTGGCGGCCGATCCAGGTCAAGGCGGGGCAGGTGCTCAAGCTGGGGCGCGCGCTGGATGGCTGCCGGACCTACCTGGCGGTGCGCAATGGCCTGGACGTGCCGGTCTACCTGGGCAGCCGTTCGACCTTTGCGCTCGGGCAGTTCGGCGGGCATGCCGGGCGGACACTGCGTCCTGGCGACATGCTGGCGGTTTCCCAGCCCGAGCTCGCGGCCTGCACCACGCCGGCGCCTGTCAGTGCGCCCTTGGCGGCAAGCCCGGAATTGATCCCGGAGTACGGCACGTCGTGGGACATTGGTGTGCTCTACGGGCCCCATGGCGCACCGGATTTCTTTACCGCCGAGTCCATCGAGGCGTTCTTCGCGGCCGAGTGGACGGTGCACTACAACTCCAACCGCCTGGGCGTGCGCCTGTCGGGGCCCAAGCCTTCCTGGGCGCGTGTCGACGGTGGCGAGGCAGGCCTGCACCCCTCGAACGTGCACGACTGCGAGTACGCGATCGGCGCCATCAACTTCACCGGGGATTTCCCGGTGATCCTGGCCAAGGACGGTCCTAGCCTGGGTGGCTTTGTCTGCCCGGTGACCATCGCCAAGGCCGAGCTGTGGAAGGTGGGCCAGGTGAAGCCTGGCGACCGCTTGCGCTTCCATCCCATCAGCTTCGAGCAGGCGCAGTTGCTCGAGCAGGCCCAGCAGGACAGCGTGGCCGCGCTGTCGGCGGTCAATCCGGTGCGGTTGCCGGCGCCAAGCGTGCAACCCGACGCGACCTCGTCGGCGACGATCCTGGCGGAGCTGGCCGCCGATGGCGCCTGCCCGCGGGTGGTCTATCGCCAGGCCGGTGACAACTACATCCTCATGGAGTACGGCGACAACGTCCTGGACATCGCCCTGCGCCTTCGCATCCACTTGTTGATGGAAGCGCTCAAGGCCAACCCGATCGCCGGGCTCGAGGAGCTGGCGCCAGGGGTGCGCTCGCTGCAACTGCGCTATGACAGCCGTGTGCTGCACCAGCAGCATCTGGTCGATCGCCTGCTGGAGCTGGAGCGCAACCTGGGCGATGTCTCGCGCCTGAAGGTGCCGACCCGCATCGTCCACCTGCCCATCGCCTTCGAGGACAGCTCGACCCTCGGCGCCGTGCAGCGTTACCAGGAAACGGTGTGTGCCGACGCGCCCTGGCTGCCCAACAACGTCGACTTCCTGCAGCGCATCAACGGTCTCGAGCACCGTGACCAGGTGCGCGATATCGTCTGCCAGGCCAGCTACCTGATCCTCGGGCTGGGCGATGTCTATCTCGACGCGCCTTGTGCGGTACCGCTCGATCCTCGCCACCGCCTGCTGAGCTCGAAATACAACCCGGCCCGTACCCATACCGCCGAGGGCGCGGTGGGTATCGGTGGCATGTACATGTGCATCTACGGGATGGACTCGCCAGGCGGCTACCAGCTGGTCGGCCGTACGCTGCCGATCTGGAACAAGTACTCGAAGAACGCCCAGTTCAAGGACGGCCAGCCGTGGCTGCTGCACTTCTTCGACCAGGTGAAGTTCTACCTCGTTGAAGAGGACGAGCTGAATGCCTTCCGCGAAGACTTCCGCGAGGGCAGGGCGCAGATCCGCATCGAGGAAACCGAGTTCGATTTTGCCCAGTACACCGATTTCCTCGAGAGCAATGCGCAAGGCATCGCCGACTTCCAGGCCCGCCAGAAACAGGCTTACGACGCCGAGGTCGAGCGTTGGAAAGACGCTGGCCTGGACGGTCGGGTCGAGGCCGCCGAGGTGGTGGTGCAGGAGGAGGTCGAGCACCCGGGGCAACGCGTGTGCGCTGATCTCAATGGCAGCATCTGGAAGGTCCTGGTCGAGCCGGGGCAGGCGGTCAAGGCGGGCGACAAGCTGGTGATCGTCGAGGCCATGAAGATGGAGCTGGCGGTGGTGGCCCCGGTGGACGGCACGGTCGGTGCGGTTCGCTGTGTGCCTGGCAAGCCTGTCGCGCCGGGTGACGTGCTGCTCTACATCGACGCCCACGAAACGGCCAAGGCCTGACGCATGCAGATCTCAGCCCCGAGAAAGCCGAAGGAGCGCCCGGATAACCTCGCCGAGCGGATCTACCTGCAGCTCAAGGAAGACATCTTCGAGTTCCGGCTGCTGCCGGGCGACCGCTTCAGCGAGGGGGAAGTGGCCGAGCGCGTGGAGGCCAGTCGCACCCCGGTGCGCCAGGCCCTCTACCGCCTGGCGCGGGAAGGCTACCTGGAGGTCTACTTTCGCAGCGGCTGGCAGGTCAGGGCGTTCGACTTCAACTACTTCGAAGAGCTCTACGACGTGCGCATCGTCCTGGAGCTGGCGGCCGTGCAGCGGTTGTGCCACATGGACGTGGAAAGCAACCCGGTGCTCAACGCCTTGAGCGCCCTCTGGCTGGTCGAGGAAGGCGCCCGCCTGCACGACACCAAGACCGTCTCGGCAATGGACGAGCGCTTTCACTGTGCGCTGGTGGAGGCGACGGGCAACAGCGAGATGGCCCGCATGCATTTCGAGATCACCGAGAAGATCCGCATCATCCGCCGCCTCGACTTCACCCAGGAGCCGCGTATCGCCGCGACCTACGAGGAGCATGGACGCATCCTCGGCGCGATCCTGCAGCGCCGTATCGACAAGGCACAGCAACTGCTGAAGACGCACATCGAGATCAGCAAGAAAGAAGTGCGCAAGATCACCCTTCACAGGCTGCATGTCGCGCGCCAGCGTGCACAGCTCAAGTCGGTGGTCACCTGAACTTTTGATTCAACTGCCCAGTAATGCATCGACTTGCCCTCCGGCACTGACCATAAAAAATTGGAGCGTCCCCATGAAGCGTCGCAGTTTGATCAAGGCTTTCACTCTCTCGGCATCGATTGCCGCCATGGGCATGGCCTGGACCGTCCAGGCCGCCGAGACCATCAAGGTCGGCATCCTGCACTCGTTGTCCGGGACCATGGCCATCTCCGAAACCTCGCTCAAGGACATGGCCTTGATGACCATCGACGAGATCAACGCCAAGGGTGGCGTGAACGGCAAGATGCTCGAGCCGGTGGTGGTCGACCCCGCGTCGAACTGGCCGCTGTTCGCTGAAAAAGGCCGCCAGCTGCTGACCCAGGACAAGGTCGCCGTGGTGTTCGGCTGCTGGACCTCGGTGTCGCGCAAGTCGGTACTGCCGGTGTTCGAGGAGCTCAACGGCCTGCTGTTCTACCCGGTGCAGTACGAAGGCGAGGAGCTGTCGCCCAACGTGTTCTATACCGGCGCGGCGCCCAACCAGCAGGCGATCCCGGCCGTTGAGTACCTGATGAGCGAGGACGGCGGCGCGGCCAAGCGCTTCTTCCTGCTGGGGACCGACTATGTGTACCCGCGCACCACCAACAAGATCCTGCGGGCGTTCCTGCACTCCAAGGGCGTAGCGGACAAGGACATCGAGGAGGTCTACACCCCGTTCGGCCATTCCGACTACCAGACCATCGTGGCCAACATCAAGAAGTTCTCGGCAGGCGCCAAGACGGCGGTGATCTCCACCGTCAACGGCGATTCCAACGTGCCGTTCTACAAGGAGCTGGCCAACCAGGGCCTGGACGCCACCGACGTGCCGGTGGTGGCGTTCTCGGTCGGCGAGGAAGAACTGCGCGGCATCCAGACCAAGCCGCTGGTGGGCCACCTGGCTGCCTGGAACTACTTCCAGTCGGTCGAGAACCCGCGCAACGACAAGTTCGTCGCCGACTGGAAGGCCTACGCCAAGGCGCACAACCTGCCGGGCGCGGACAAGGCCGTGACCAACGACCCGATGGAAGCCACCTACGTGGGTATCCACATGTGGGCGCAGGCGGTCGAGAAGGCCAAGTCCACCGATGTCGACAAGGTGCGCGAGGCGATGGCCGGCCAGACCTTCGATGCGCCCTCGGGCTTTACCCTGACCATGGACAAGAGCAACCACCACTTGCACAAGCCAGTGATGATCGGCGAGATCCAGGATGACGGGCAGTTCTCGGTGGTCTGGCAGACCCAGGCGCCGCTCCAGGCCCAGCCGTGGAGCCCGTTCATTCCCGGCAATGACAAGAAGCCGGACTACGCCGTCAAGACCCAGTAAGTCTTGAAGCATGAGGTCGGGGGCCTGGATTGGGCCTTCGACCGACTTTTGCCTGGATCTTCATCGGGACTCTGTTATGCGCTCCGTTCTTGTTCGCTTCATCCTGACGCTGGGGCTGCTGTTGCCCTGGCTGGCGAGTGCCAGTGACTCGGGTGACTTCGTCGCTGCCGATGCTTCCCGGCGGGCAGCGTTGCTCGAGTCCTGGGCCGCTCAACCCGATCCGGCTCGCATCGAACTGCTCGAGGCCTTGCAGCAAGGCCAGGTGGCCGTCGAGGGCGAAGCCAGGACGCTTCGCCTGAACAACCGCCTGCGGGGCCTGGTGGAGACGGCCCTGGCCAGCCATCGACTGCTCGCGGCCGATGCCCAGGTTCGCCTGGCCGCGGCCCGGCAACTGCAGAAAAGCGCCAAGCCGGCGCAACTGGAATTTCTCGGCCAGCGACTCGCTGGGGAGGCCGACGACAGCGTCCACGCGGCCTTGAGCCTGGCGTTGGCCAACCTGCAACTGGCCGATCCGGACCCGGCCGTGCGTTTGTCCGCTGTCCGTTTGCTCGGCGGCACCGGCGACCCGCTGGCCCGTACTCGCCTGGAGGCCTTGCTCGCCCCGGGTGTCGAGGCTGACGCCAGCGTGCACACCGCCGCCGAGACCAGCCTGGCGCAGGTCAAGCGCAAGCTGATGTTCGGCGAGATCCTCGGCCAGGCCTTCAGCGGCATGTCGCTGGGCTCGATCCTGCTGCTCGCGGCCCTAGATCCTCGGCCAGGCCTTCAGCGGCATGTCGCTGGGCTCGATCCTGCTGCTCGCGGCCCTTGGGCTTGCGATCACCTTCGGCTTGCTCGGGGTGATCAACATGGCCCATGGCGAGATGCTGATGCTCGGTGCCTATTCCACCTATGTGGTGCAGTTGCTGATGCAGCGCTACGTGCCACAGGCCATCGAGTTCTATCCGCTGGTCGCGCTGCCGGTGGCGTTCTTGGTCACCGCCGCGATCGGCATGGCCCTGGAGCGCACGGTGATTCGTCACCTGTATGGCCGTCCCCTGGAAACCTTGCTGGCCACCTGGGGCATCAGCCTGATGCTGATCCAGCTGGTGCGCCTGGTGTTCGGGGCACAGAACGTCGAGGTCGCCAACCCCGGGTGGCTGTCGGGCGGGCTGCAGGTGCTGCCCAACCTGGTGCTGCCCTACAACCGCATCGTGATCATCGCCTTCGCGTTGTTCGTGGTGGTGCTGACCTGGCTGTTGCTGAACCGCACGCGCCTGGGCCTCAACGTGCGCGCCGTTACCCAGAACCGCAACATGGCCGCCTGCTGCGGCGTGCCCACCGGGCGCGTGGACATGCTCGCCTTTGGCCTGGGCTCGGGCATCGCAGGACTCGGCGGCGTCGCCCTCAGCCAGGTGGGCAACGTCGGCCCGGACCTGGGCCAGGGCTACATCATCGACTCGTTCCTGGTCGTGGTGCTTGGTGGCGTCGGCCAATTGGCCGGTAGCGTCATGGCGGCCTTCGGTCTGGGGATCGCCAACAAGATCCTCGAGCCGCAGATCGGTGCCGTGCTCGGCAAGATCCTGATCCTCGCGCTGATCATTCTGTTTATCCAGAAGCGTCCGCAAGGCCTCTTCGCTCTGAAAGGACGGGTGATCGACTGATGAACCAGCCTCTATTGATGACCGCCACCCAGAAGGCCGGGCCCAAGGCCACGATTGCCGTGGGCGTGCTGGTGCTGGCCGTGCTCCTGGCCTTGCCGCTGCTGTCCCTGCTGCCGGCGGACAACCCGCTGCAGGTCTCGGCCTACACCTTGACCCTGGTGGGCAAGATCCTCTGCTACGCCATCGTCGCGCTGGCCCTGGACCTGGTCTGGGGCTACGCCGGGATGCTGTCCCTGGGCCATGGGCTGTTCTTCGCGCTGGGTGGCTATGCGATGGGCATGTACCTGATGCGCCAGGCCTCCGGCGACGCGTTGCCGGCCTTCATGACCTTCCTGTCGTGGACCGAGCTGCCCTGGTACTGGGTGGGCACCGAGCATTTCCTCTGGGCGCTGTGCCTGGTGGTGCTGGCGCCGGGTGTGCTGGCGCTGGTGTTCGGTTTCTTCGCCTTCCGTTCGCGGATCAAGGGCGTGTATTTCTCGATCATGACCCAGGCGCTGACCTTTGCCGGGATGCTGTTGTTCTTCCGCAACGAGACCGGGTTTGGCGGCAACAACGGCTTCACCAACTTCCGCAGCATCCTCGGGTTTGGCATCACCGAGCCGGGCACGCGGGCGGTGCTGTTCCTTGCCACCGTGGCGTTGCTGTGCGCCAGCCTGTACATCGGCTGGCGCCTGGCGCGGAGCAAGTTCGGCCGCGTGCTGACCGCGCTGCGCGATGCGGAGAACCGCCTGATGTTCTGCGGCTACGATCCGCGCGGGTTCAAGCTGTTCGTCTGGGTGTTGAGTGCGGTGTTGTGTGGCTTGGCGGGGGCGTTGTATGTGCCGCAGGTGGGCATCATCAACCCCAGCGAAATGTCGCCGACCAACTCCATCGAGGCGGCCGTGTGGGTGGCCTTGGGGGGCCGCGGGACACTGGTCGGCCCGTTGCTCGGCGCCGGCGTGGTCAACGGCATGAAGAGCTGGTTCACCGTGGCGTTCCCTGAGTACTGGCTGTTCTTCCTCGGTGCCCTGTTCATCATCGTCACCCTGTACCTGCCCAAGGGCGTGATCGGCCTGCTGAAGAAAAGGGGAGAGCAATGAAGAGCGCATCACCTGTCGTTCAAGGCAACCGTACCGATACGCAGACTGGCAAGGGGCGTGATGCGATCGGCCTGGGGCATGTCCGTCGCGAGGGCCTGGATGTTCGTCACGGCACGATACTGACCCTGGAAGACATCAGCGTCAGCTTCGATGGCTTCAAGGCGCTCAATGCGCTCGACCTGTACATCGGCGTCGGCGAGTTGCGCTGCATCATCGGGCCCAATGGCGCGGGCAAGACCACGCTCATGGACGTGATCACCGGCAAGACCCGCCCCAGTCATGGCAAGGCCTGGTTTGGCGAGACCCTCGACCTGACCCGCATGAGCGAAGTGCAGATCGCCCAGGCCGGCATCGGGCGCAAGTTCCAGAAGCCCACGGTGTTCGAGGCGCTCAGCGTGTTCGAGAACCTGGAGCTGGCGCTCAAGACCGACAAGTCGGTGTGGGCCAGCCTGCGCGCGCGCCTGAGCGGCGAGCAGAAGGACCGTATCGAGGAAGTGCTCGACACCATCCGCCTCACCGGCTCGGCCCGGCGCCCGGCGGGGCTGCTGTCCCATGGGCAGAAGCAGTTCCTGGAAATCGGCATGCTGCTGATGCAGGACCCGCAGCTGTTGCTGCTCGACGAACCGGTGGCGGGCATGACCGACGCGGAGACCGAGTTCACCGCCGAGCTGTTCAAGCGCCTGGCGGGCAAGCACTCGCTGATGGTGGTGGAGCATGACATGGGCTTTGTCGGCGCGATTGCCGACCACGTGACCGTGCTGCACCAGGGCAGCGTGCTGGCCGAAGGGTCGCTGGAGCAGGTGCAGGAAAACGAGCGGGTGATCGAGGTGTATCTAGGCCGCTGAGTATTTTTCCGTGGGGGCGGGCTTGCTTGCACCTGCTGGGATCGAGGAAATCCGAACATGCTGAAAGTCGAGAAGCTGCACCAGTACTACGGCGGTAGCCACATCCTGCGCGGGCTGTCCTTCGATGTGAAGGTGGGGGAAGTCACCTGTCTGCTCGGGCGCAACGGGGTGGGGAAGACCACCTTGCTCAAGTGCCTGATGGGGTTGCTGCCGGCCAGGGAAGGGGCGGTTAGCTGGGAGGGCAAGGCGATTACCGGGTTCAAGCCGCACCAGCGGGTTCATGCGGGTATTGCTTATGTACCGCAGGGGCGCGAGATATTCGGGCGGCTGACCGTGGAAGAGAACCTGCTGATGGGGCTGTCTCGCTTTCCGGGGTCTGAAGCGAAGGAGGTTCCGGGGTTTATCTATGAGCTGTTTCCGGTGCTCTTGCAGATGAAGCATCGGCGGGGCGGGGATTTGTCTGGGGGGCAGCAGCAGCAGTTGGCGATCGGGCGTGCCCTGGCCAGTCGGCCGCGTCTGCTGATTCTCGATGAGCCCACCGAGGGTATCCAGCCGTCGGTGATCAAGGAGATCGGGGCGGTGATCAAGCAGCTCGCTGCCCGGGGGGACATGGCGATCCTGCTGGTGGAGCAGTTCTATGATTTTGCGGCCGAGCTGGCGGATCAGTACCTGGTGATGTCACGGGGGGAGATTGTCCAGCAGGGGCGGGGGGAGAATATGGAAGTGGAAGGGGTGCGGGGGTTGG
>JAQZAY010000007.1 GCA_029239415.1 Pseudomonas sp.
CGATCGGCACGTCGGCCTTGATCATCTTGGAGATCGACGCCGGGTCGATGTCGATGTGGATGATCTTGGCGTTCGGGCAGAACTTGGCCGGGCCGTTGACCACGCGGTCATCGAAGCGCGCACCGACGGCGAAGATCACGTCGGCGTTGTGCATGGTCATGTTGGCAGGGTAGCTGCCGTGCATGCCCAGCATGCCGAGGAACTGGCGGTCGGTACCCGGGTAGCAACCCAGGCCCATCAGGGTGTTGGTGACCGGCAGGTTGAGCGACCTGGCGATCCCGGTCAGGGCTTCGGAGCCGCCACCGAGGATCACGCCGCCGCCGGCATAGACGATCGGACGCTTGGCCGCCAGGAGCATTTCGGCTGCCTTGCGGATCTGGCCCGAGTGGCCACGGACAGCCGGGCTGTAGGAGCGCAGCTTGACCTTCTTGGGGTAGACGTATTCGAACTTCTCGGCCGGGTTGGTCATGTCCTTGGGGATATCGACCACCACCGGGCCGGGACGGCCGGATTGCGCGAGGTAGAACGCCTTCTTCATGACCTCGGGGATCTCCGAGGCATGCTTGATCATGAAGCTGTGCTTCACGATCGGCCGGGAAATACCGATCATGTCGGTTTCCTGGAAGGCATCGGTGCCCACCATGGTGCTCGGCACCTGGCCGGACAGGATCACCATCGGGATCGAGTCCATGTAGGCGGTGGCGATACCGGTGATGGCATTGGTCGCGCCAGGGCCGGAGGTCACCAGCACCACGCCGGCCTTGCCGGTGGCACGGGCATAGCCGTCGGCCATGTGGGTAGCGGCCTGCTCGTGACGAACCAGGATGTGGGTGACTTCCGGTTCCTTGAACAGGGCGTCGTAAACATGCAGCAGAGCACCACCAGGGTACCCGTAGATGTGCTTAACGCCTTCGTCTCGCAAAAAGCGGACGACCATCTCAGCGCCAGATAAAAGCTCCACGTTGTTCACCTCTAAAACGCCAGAATACCGCCCCAACCGGGCGGGTCTTATTAGGTTTACTGCCAAGCAGAGCATGAGCGAACGTCAGCACTGACTGAGCAAGTATTGGGAGCGCCCCAGAGTGTTGCGGGGTTTTCCCACCCAGCGCGAGGTAACGCGTTGCGGGGTGAAACAAGTCGGCGCGGGTGTGCGCCTCATGATCTGCTTAGCGGGTCTGCTTCTGGCAGTCCCCCTACAGCGGAATCTGGATTCTTATTATTTGGCGACCTCAAGTCAAGAAAAATTATTGCCAATTTTTCCCAAGGACGTTTCTCCAGCACCACGAATTCAATGGCTTGCAGCAGGAATATTAAGATTTCCAGAAAAAAGGGCCACAATCTGCGGCCCTGATAGGAAAAAGAGAAGAAATCAGGCGGATGGACTGATCAATTGGTCGAATTCTGCTAGCAAGCGTCTTAGCTCGCGACTTTCGTCCGGCCGGTTGCTGTAGACCGTTTCAGCCATGACCAGGATCCCCGAGGCATTGGGCAAGGCCAGGCCATGCTCGAGGATATGCCGCATGCGTGGCAGGAAGATCCATTGCAGCCACTGCTCGAAGCTCATGCTGTCGACCGCGAAGGGCACGACGCTGGCCAGGGCCTCGGCGCTCGGGTGCTGTTCGCTCCACCAACCCTGCACATGCAGCTCGCGCTCGATCAGCAACAAGTGGTCGGCGATATCCAGGATACGCTGCTCCATCAGAGGCTGACCTTGGCTTTCTGGCGCGCCAGTGCGGCACCCGCGCTGTCACCCTGTTTCTCGCGAGCCTGGGCGATGATGTTCCAGAGGCCTACCTGCAAGTCGGGACGCCCGTTGGCATAGGTCAAGGCACGGCGGGCCAGCTGTTCGGCCTGGGCGGCGTCACCCTGGGCCAGGCGCACCTGGGCCAGGCGATAGAGCACCTGCGGCTCGCGCGGGGCGATGCGCTGGGCACGCTCCAGGCTGGACGAGGCGCCGTTGTAGTCGCCACTGCCCTGCTGCTGCTGGGCGGTGGTCAACAGCGCCAGCACCGGGCCATCGAGCTGCTCGTCTGCCGACAGGCCACCGCTTGCGGCGTTGCTGCGCGGAATCCCGGTCGGGGCACTCGAGGTGCTGGCCGCGCTCGGGGTGCTGTTCATCGAGGCAATGTCGAACGGCTCGTTGTCGACGGGTCCCGGGGTGATCGGGCCGGAGCTGATCGGGCCGGGAGTGATCGGCCCGCTGCTGATTGCGGCGGGACCGGTCCCGGCTGGGAAGGTCTGGATGGGCGAGGCGCCCGCGCCCTGCGGGATCATCACCATCACGCCGGAGTCCTGGGGCACCGACTGCGCCTGGCTGCTGCCGCTGGCGACCGCGGGGGCGGCGCTGCGGTTGGCCGAGACGCGCTCGCTGTTGGAGACCCGGGTGCCCGAATCCACCACCGGGATGGAGCCACGCGGGACGCTGGAGCAGCCATTGAGCACGGCCAGCGCCGTCAAGGCAGGAAACCACCACTTGTTCAATTCACGCCCTCTCATGTGCTTAGTTCATCCAGCCCTTGACCCAGTCCATGACTGAATCATCAGGGGTCGCCTGGCCGCCACAGGCAGCACCAGCAGGCGGTTCACTGCCTCGAATATACGGCATCTGCACGGCGCCCGGACAGCTGGCATCGGAGCCTTGCCCGCTGTACGGGTCGATCCAGGCCTGCACCACGTTGTCCGGTTGCGGCATGTCCAGGGGCAGCGGGTCGGCCTTGCGCATGAAACTGGTCCACACCTGCAAGGCACCGGTGGCACCGGTGAACGGGGTCTTGCCGTTATCGTCGCGCCCGATCCACACCACCGCCAGCAGATCCTGGCTGAAGCCTGCGAACCAGCTGTCACGCGAATCGTTGCTGGTCCCGCTCTTGCCCGCCAGGGTCAGGTTGCGTGGCAACACACTGTAGACCGAACGCCCGGTACCTTCACGCATCACCCGCTGCATGGCGTTCTGCACCAGATAGATGGAGCCCGGGTCGAAGGTCTGCTGGATCTGGAACGGGTAGCGCTTGAGCGGCTCGCCCTCTGCGGTCAGTACGCTGCGAATCCCGCGCATCGGCGTATTGAAGCCGCCGTTGGCCAGGGTCTGGTACATGGTCGCGACCTGCATCGGCGACATGCCGCCGGCGCCCAGCAGCATGGAGGGGAACGCCGGCCAGTCGACATCGACGCCCAGCCGGCCGATGGTCTTGATCACGTTGGGCACGCCCACGTCCAGGCCGATCTTGGCGGTGGACAGGTTGTAGGAGTTGGCCAGCCCCTGGTACAGGTAGATGGTGCCGTGGGCACGCCGGTCGAAGTTCTGCGGACGCCAGACCTGGCCGTTGGCGCCCTTGACCGAGAACGGCTCGTCCTGCACCCAGCTGGTCAGGGTGTACTTGCTCGGTTTCTCCAGCGCGGTCAGGTACACCGCCGGCTTGACCAGCGAGCCGATCGGCCGCACGGCATCGATGGCCCGGTTGAAGCCGGCGAAACCGGCCTGGCGACTGCCGATCAGGGCCTGGACCTCGCCGGTCTCCGGGTTGGTCACCACCATCGCCGCCTCGACCTGGTCGCCACCCTTGCGGCCGTCCAGGCGCTTGAAGGTCTCGGCCATGGCCGATTCGGACTTCATCTGCAGGATCGGGTCGAAGCTGGTGAAGATGCGCAAGCCTTCCTCGGTCAAGTCTTCGTCGCGATAGTCCTGGCGCAGCTGGCGCTTGACCAGGTCGAGGAAGCCCGGGAACGAGCTGTCGGCCAGGCTGCCGCGCTTGGTCACGCCCAGCGGCATCTTCTTGGCGGCCTCGACGACGTCCTTGCTGGCAACGCCCTGCTCGGCCAGCAGGTCGAGCACCAGGTTGCGGCGGGTGAGCGCGCGCTCCGGATAACGGCGCGGGTTGTAGTAGGACGGACCCTTGACCATGCCCACCAGCAAGGCCACCTGGTGCAGCTTGAGTTCCGCCAGCGGCTGGCTGAAGAAGAACTGGCTGGCGAGGCCGAAGCCGTGCACCGCGCGCTGGCCATCCTGGCCGACGAACACCTCGTTGAGGTAGGCCTCGAGGATCTCGCGCTTGTCGTAGTGCATCTCGAGCAGCACGGCCATCATGGCCTCGGTGGCCTTGCGGCTCAGGCTGCGCTCGTTGGTCAGGTAGAAGTTCTTGACCAGCTGCTGGGTCAGGGTGCTGCCGCCCTGGCGCATGGCGCCCGAAGAGGTGTTGACCCAGACCGCCCGCGCGATCGACTTGGGCGAGACGCCGAAGTGGTGGTAGAACTCGCGGTCTTCCACCGCCACCAGGGTTTCGAGCAGGAGCGGGGGCACCTGGTCGATGTTGATCAGGATGCGGTCCTCGAGGTTCTTCGGGTAGATGCCGCCGATCAGCAGCGGCTCCAGGCGAACCACGTCGAGCTTGCTGCCATTGGCGCCGCTGAGCCCGGCCACGTAGTCGCCCGAGAAGCGCACTCGCACCGCCTGGGCTTTCTCGGCACCTTCATAGAACTGGAAGCCGCGCGTATTGAGTTCGACGGTATTGCCGTTGACCGAGGCAGCGCCCGGGCCGTTGGCTGCGCTTTCGCGTCGATAGCCCAGGGCATCGAGCTCGACGAGGAAGTCGTTGCGGCTCAGCTTCTGGCCGACGAACAGCTCCAGCGGCCGGGCATAGACCTTGGCCGGGATGGTCCAGCGCTTGCCGGAAAACTTTTCCTGGACGATGGCATCGAGATAGACGGCGAAGCCGGCAAGCAACACAAGGCCGACCAGGCTGAGCTTCAAGGCCCAGCCCAGCCAGGCGCGGGAGCGGCCAGGCGGGCGTTTTTTCGGAGTACGGGAGGTTCGGGTTCGAGTCATGGCGGCGGATTATACGCACTTTATAAAGCCGGGGCAGGCGCCCTCCGGCGGTTTGCAGGGACGCCCCCATTGACCATAATAACGCCTTCGAATTCCCGGACCCAAAAGGACCGCCCGTGAGCCAAGCGTTGATCACCGCCCTGCAGAATCCAGCCCTCTATCCTCACCCGGTCGATGGCTTCCAGCTTATCGAGACCCATATTTCCTGGGTCCTGCTCACGGGCGAGTATGCCTACAAGATCAAGAAGCCGATGAACTTCGGCTTTCTCGACTTCACCGAGCTGAGCCAGCGCGGGCATTTCTGCCGCGAGGAACTGCGCCTGAACCAGCGCCTCACCCAGGACCTTTACCTCGAAGTGCTGCCCATCACTGGCAGCGCCGAGGCGCCGCAGCTGGGAGGTGAAGGCGAGGCCATCGAGTACGCGCTGAAGATGCGCCAGTTCCCCCAGGGCCAGATGCTCAACACCTTGCAGGCCAATGGCGAGCTGACCGCCGGGCACATCGACCAGATGGCCCGGCAGATCGCCGAGTTCCACCTGCAGGCCCCGCGGGTGCCGGTGGAGCATCCGCTGGGCACGCCGGAAAGCGCCATGGCGCCGGTCGAGCAGAACTTCGAGCAGATCCGCCCGTTCCTCAGCGACAAGGCCGACCTGCAGCAGCTCGACGCCCTGCAAGCCTGGGCACAAAGCAGCTACCAACGCCTGCACGGCTTGCTCGAGACGCGCAAGGCCGACGGTTTCATCCGCGAGTGCCACGGTGACATCCACCTGGGCAACGCAACCTTGATCGACGGCAAGGTGGTGATCTTCGACTGCATCGAGTTCAACGAGCCCTTCCGTCTTACCGACGTCTGGGCCGACACCGCCTTCCTGGCCATGGACCTCGAGGACCGCGGCCTCAAGTGCCTGGCGCGGCGCTTCATCAGCCAGTACCTGGAGCTGACCGGGGACTATGCCGGCCTCGAACTGCTGAATTTCTACAAGGCCTATCGCGCCCTGGTCCGCGCCAAGGTGGCGCTGTTCAGCATGCCGGCCGACGCCGATGGCGTGCAGCGCGCGACCACCCTGCGCACCTACCGCAACTACGCCAACCTGGCCGAAAGCTACAGCGCCATCCCATCGCGCCTGCTGGCGGTGACCCACGGGGTCTCGGCGGTGGGCAAGAGCCACGTGGCCATGCGCCTGGTCGAGGCGCTGGGCGCCATTCGCCTGCGCTCGGACGTGGAGCGCAAGCGCCTGCACGGTGAGCAGCAGGAGCAAGCCAGCGGCCAGCTGCAGGCCGGCATCTATGCCGAGCAGGCCAGCCAGGCCACCTACGCGCGGCTGCATGAGCTGGCGGCCGTGATCCTGCGTGCCGGCTTCCCGGTAGTGCTCGATGCCACCTACCTCAAGCGCGAGCAGCGCAAGGCCGCGGCCGAGATCGCCAGCGCGACCGGCGTGCCGTTCCTGATCCTGGACTGCAACGCCCCGGACGCGGTGATCGCCAGCTGGCTGGCCCAGCGCCAGGCGGATCGCACCGACCCGTCGGACGCCACGCTCGAGGTGATCACGGTGCAGCAGCAAGGCCGCGAGCCACTCGACGAGCACGAACTGCTGCAGAGCAAGCGCATCGAGACCAACGAAGGCGGCAGCCTGGACCAGCTGGTCGAGCAGATTCGCCAGCGTTTGCCGGGCTTGTAATCCGCCAGGGAAGCGCGGCCCATTGGGCTGCGCTGTCCGCGCAACTCTCCCCGATGGCAAAAAGCTTCATCTTCGCTATCCCCCGCTACACTGCACCCTGACCTGCCCACGATTTATTCCAACGTCCCGTTCAGCCATCGCAAGGAGGCCTGATGAACGATGAACTGCAGCACCTGAAGAACCTGGGGAAGACCTCTGCCCAGTGGCTGCATGCCGTGGGCATCCACAGCGCATCGGACCTTCGCCGGCTCGGTGCGGTGGGCGCCTACCAAGCCGTGAGGACTCGAGGTTTCCGGGCATCCAAGGTGTTGTTGTACGCAATCGAGGGTGCATTGCTCGACATGCACTGGAACGACCTGCCCGCCGAGCGCAAGCAAGCGCTCAACCAGCAGCTGGATGAGAAAAGCCCGCCGATCATCAAGAGAAAATAAATGCGGAGAAACGATTGACAGTGAAATGAGAATCGTTATGATTATCACAACTGGTCGCGAGACTGGTTGGGTAACCTGAAAGCCCCTGGTTCGGACTCTCAGATTATCTCCTCATCAGGCTAATCACGGTTATTGACCCGGCACTTTTGCCGGGTCTTTTTTTGGGCGGCCCAACCGTCCCTGCTGTGCTGGGCGGGGGGCCGCGTGAACGACACCAATTTTGCGGCCACCCCTACCTCGCAATAATCAACGGATGCCCCCGCTCCGGATGCGCCTGCACCAGCACTTCGATCCCGAATACCGCCTTCAGCCCTTCGGGCTGCAATACCTCTTGCGGTGTGCCCATGGCATGGCAACGCCCCTGCTCCAGGAGCAGGATGCGGTCGCAATAGCGTGCGGCCAGGTTCAGGTCGTGCAGGATCACCAGCACCGCCGCGCCGCGGTCGGCAAAGGCACGGACGGCCTGCAAGGTGGTGTGCTGGTGCAGGGGATCGAGCATGGAAGTCGGCTCGTCCAGCAGCAGGGTCGCGCCCTCCTCGCCCGGCCACAGCTGGGCCATGACCCGGGCCAGGTGCACGCGCTGGCGCTCGCCGCCAGACAACGCCAGGTAGCTGCGCTCGGCCAGGTGACTGGCATCGGCCGCACGCAATGCAGCCTCGATGATCTGCTGGTCGCGCCGCTGGCCCGTGCCATGGGGCAGGCGCCCGAGCCCTACAACCTCTTCGACACGAAACGCGAAGCCCAGGCTCGACACCTGTGGCAGGACCGCCAGGCAGCGCGCGCGTTCCTGGCCTGGCCAGTGCGCCAGGCTGCGCCCGTGCAGGCGGACCTGGCCGCGGTCCGGCACCAGTTCGCCACAGAGCGCGCCCAGCAGGCTGCTCTTGCCGGCACCATTGGGCCCCAGCACACCCAGCACCTGCCCCGGTGCCAGGCTCAGGTCGATATCGCGCAGCACCGTCACACCGCCGCGGTCGAGGCGCAGGCCCTGGACCTCGAGCATCAGCCGCGTCCCCGGATCAACAGGAACAGGAAGAACGGCGCACCGATGAATGCGGTGACGATACCGATCGGCAATTCGGCCGGCGCCAGTGCCAGGCGCGCGACCAGGTCGGCCAGCAGCAACAAGGTGCCGCCGGCCAGCAGCGAAGCTGGCAGCAGCACGCGATGATCCGGCCCGACCAGCAGGCGCAGCAGATGCGGTACCACTAGCCCGATAAAGCCGATCAATCCTGCGGCGGCGACGGCGGCGCCGACCCCCAGCGCGGTGCAGAACACCAGCTCACGCTTGAGCGATTCGACCTCGACGCCAAGGTGGCGCGCTTCCGACTCGCCCAGCAGCAGGGCATTGAGGGCCTGGGCCCGACGCGGCAGCCACAGCATCACGATCAGCACCACGATCAACAGCGGCCACAGCCGTTGATAGCTGGCGCCATTGAGGCTGCCCAGGTTCCAGAAGGTCAGGGTGCGCAGGGTGGCGTCATCGGCCAGGTAGGTGAACAGGCCGACCGCCGAGCCGGCCAATGCGGTCAAGGCGATGCCGGCCAGCAGCATCGTCGCGACATGGGTCTGGCCGTCACGCCGTCCCAGCCGGTAGACCAGCGCGGTCACGCCCAGTCCGCCGAGGAACGCGCAGACAGAGAGCAGGTAGGGCGCGAACCACTCCGGGATCCCGCCCATCCAGCTGCCGCCGACAATCGCCACTGCCGCGCCCAGGGCGGCACCGCTGGCGACCCCGACCAGCCCGGGATCAGCCAGCGGGTTGCGAAACAGCCCTTGCATGGCCACGCCCGACAGCGCCAGCACCGCGCCGACACCCAAGCCCAGCAGGGTACGCGGCAAGCGGATCTGCCCGAGGATCAGCTCCGCCTGCGCCAGACCATCGGCGGCGATCGGCGCTCCCATCAGGCGCAGGCCCGCGCGCAAGGTGTCCAGCAGCGGCAGGCTGACGGGCCCCAGCGCCAGCGACAACCAGGTTGCCAACAGGCACAGCAGGACCAGGGTGATGAAAAGCGTGCGCGGGGCGACCAGAGGTTTCATCGCGACGGCTGGGCCTGCGCCGCCGGATGGAAGGTACGCACCAGCTCCTGCAGCACACCCGGCAGCCGCGGGCCCAGGCCACCTACCAGGCGCTGCTCACCGCCCAGGACGCTGATCCATTCGCTGAGCGCCCCGCCAGCACGGACCCAACGCCGTGGCAGACCGGCGGCCAAGCCCTGGGCAGCAAGGGCAAGGCCAGCGCAGACGGACAACCAGGCAGCAGGACGGCGCATCATCGTATTCCTTTGCAGAAGGCGAGCCGCACGCCTTGTGGTATACGGCAGGACTGCGCACTATAGAAGCAGGCGCAATGATGCGGCGATTTGATAGTGACTCGCATTGAACCGTCAAGCCTTCCCTTTATCCCCTCTTGCTCGACACCCATCGTCATGACCCAGCTGTACCTGATCTGCCCCTCCAGTGCATTGGCCGAAGGCCAGAGCCGCGGGTTCACCGTGGCCGGGCAAGCGCTGTTCGGCGTACGCCGCCAGGGCCGCGTCCATCTCTACCGCAATCGCTGCCCGCATCGCGGCATCACCCTGAACTGGGATAGCCCCGGCGACACCTTCCTCGATGAAAGCGCCAGCCTGATCCAGTGTGCGCATCATGGCGCGCTGTTCCTGATCGAGTCCGGCGAGTGCGTGGCCGGGCCCTGCGCGGGCGAACAACTGCAGGCCCTGGACTGCCTGGAAGACAGCCAGGGCATCTGGCTCAGGGCATGAGCAGTACCGGCAGCGGCCGGTCGATGTAGATCTGCCCGGCGTCCAGATGGGTTCCGTAGGCGAGTACCTCGACCCCGTCCGCCACCGCGGCGCGCAAGGCGTCGGCGTAGGCGGCGTCGATTTCGTCGGCCGGGCGCACCGCCTCGACCCCGGTCAGGTTCACGCAGTACAGCTGCACCGCCCGGATACCCTGCCGCGCGAGGGCGGCCAGTTCACGCAAGTGCTTGGCACCGCGCTGCGTGACCGCGTCGGGGAAAGCCGCCACCGGCGTGTCGGGATACCCCAGGGTCACGCTCTTGACCTCGACATAGGCCGGCCCCTCGGCAAACTCCAGGCGAAAATCCACGCGGCTGCCTTCCTCGCCATAGGCGACCTCGCGCCTCAGGGCGCAAAAGCCGGCCAGCTCGCTGATCCGCCCGGCGTGCAGTGCCTCTTCGACCAGGGCATTGGCCCGCCCGGTGTTGATGCAGGCCAGCCGCCCCTGGGGCGTCTCGCTGATTTCCCAAGTACCCGGCAGCTTGCGCTTGGGGTCATTGGAGCGGCTGAACCACACTTGCCCGCCTTCACGCATGCAATTGAGCATCGAGCCGGTGTTGGGGCAGTGAATGGTCAGCTGCTCGCCGCTGGCCAGCTCGATGTCTGCCAGAAAGCGCTTGTAGCGGCGCAGCAGGCGCGCCTGTTCCAGTCGAGGGAAAAACGCCATCAGCCTTGCCAGCTCCGCAGCCCGCGGGCAATGCGCTGCACCGCCTGTTCCAGTCGATCGAGGCTTTGCGTATAGGCAAAGCGCACATGATGAGAGGCCTGGTAGTGGCCAAAGTCCAGGCCTGGGGTGAAGGCCACGTGCTCGGTTTCCAGGAAGTGCCGGCAGAAGGCGAAGGCATCGCCGCCGAAGGCGCTGATGTCCGCATACAGGTAGAAGGCGCCCTGGGGCTCGACGGCAATGCCGAACCCGAGCTCGCGCAAGGCAGGCAGCAAGTAGTCGCGGCGCCGGGCGAACTCGGCGCGGCGCTGCTCGAGGATGGCCAGCGTCCCGGGTTCGAAGCACGCCAAAGCCGCATGCTGGGCCATGCTCGGCGCGCTGATGTAGAGGTTTTGCGCGAGCTTCTCGAGATCGGCCACGGCAGCCGGGGGCGCCACGAGCCAGCCCAGCCGCCAGCCGGTCATGCCGAAATACTTGGAAAAACTATTCAGGACGAACGCGTGGTCGTCCACTTCCAGCACGCTCGGTGCCTCCATGCCATAGGTCAGGCCATGGTAGATCTCATCGACCACCAGGTGCCCGCCCTTGGCACGGGTCGCCGCCGACAGCCCTGCCAGGGCCTCGCGATCGAGTACGGTGCCGGTCGGGTTGGCTGGCGAGGCAACCAGGGCGCCGACGCTGTCCTGGTTCCAGTGCCGCTCGACCAGGGTGGCGTTGAGCTGGTAGTTATCCTCTGGCCCTACCGGCACCAACTGCGCGCCGCCCTCGACCAGGCGCAGGAAGTGGCGGTTGCACGGATAGCCCGGGTCGGCCAGCAACCAATGCTTGCCCGGGTCTACCAGCAGGCTGCTGGCCAGCAGCAAGGCCCCGGAGCCGCCAGGAGTGATGAGGATGCGCTCAGGGTCGATGGCCAGCCCGTAGCGTTGCCCATAGAACCCCGCGATCGCCTCGCGCAGTGCCGGCAGCCCGCGTGCCGCAGTGTAGCGCGTATGCCCGGCGGCCAGCGCCGCCTGTCCGGCCGCGACGATCGGCTCGGCGGTGGTGAAGTCCGGCTCGCCAATCTCGAGGTGGATCACGTCATGGCCGGCGGCCTGCAGCTCATTCGCCCGCGCCAGCAACGCCATGACATGGAAGGGTTCGATGGCGCGACTGCGCGCGCTGTAGGGCTGGGCCATGGGCCTTCTCTCAATTGGGCTAAACTGTTGATTCTACCTGTGCATGGCGCTGAACGTGAGCCCGCGGGCGTTGTCAACTCGTTGAGACGGGCGGGGTAGCGTACCCCGAAACTATCTGCTAAGTTCGGCGGCTCGCAGTCGCAGGGCCGGCGGGCGCCGGAGATGGAGCAGCCTGCGTAATGGATCAGATGAGTGAGAGGCGGTCTATTCATGTCCACCCAAGAAAAGCAACAAACCAGCCAACTCGTTCGTGGTTTCGAGCCGTACAAGGAAACCAAGGGCGAGGAGTACATGGGTGCCCCCATGCGCGAGCACTTCACCAAGTTGCTCAACGGCTGGAAGAAAGAGTTGATGGAAAGCGTCGACCAGACTGTGGACCACATGAAGGACGAGGCAGCCAACTTCCCCGACCCGGCCGACCGTGCCAGCCAGGAAGAAGAGTTTGCCCTCGAACTGCGCAACCGCGATCGCGAGCGCAAGCTGATCAAGAAGATCGACAAGACCCTGCAGCTGATCCAGGACGAAGAATACGGCTGGTGTGAAAGCTGTGGCGTGGAGATCGGTATTCGCCGCCTGGAAGCGCGCCCGACCGCAGACCTGTGCTACGACTGCAAGACCTTGGCCGAAATCAAGGAGAAGCAGGTCGGCAAGGCCTGATCCTGATTCCACCTGAACGGGGCGCCTTGGGCGCCCCGTTTCGTTTCCAGTGATCGCTCCATTGATACCAAGGGTTGCAGCAGCCCATGAACGACTCCAGCTATATCGGGCGCTTCGCCCCTACCCCCAGTGGCTTCCTGCATTTCGGCTCGCTGGTCGCCGCCCTCGCCTCCTGGCTCGATGCCCGCGCGGTCGGTGGGCGCTGGCTGCTGCGCATGGAAGACATCGATCCGCCGCGCGAGGCGCCCGGGGCACGCGATGCCATCCTGCAGACCCTGGAACGCTACGCCCTGCACTGGGACGGCGAGGTGGTCTATCAGAGCCAGCGCCACGATGCCTATGCCGAGGTGGTCGAGCGGCTGTTCAGCCAGGGCCTGGCCTATGCCTGTACGTGCTCGCGCAAGCAGCTGGAAGGTTTCAATGGCATCTACCCGGGTTTTTGCCGCAATGCCGGCCACGCCCGCACCGACGCTGCGATCCGCCTGCGGGTGCCGGAGCTGAACTATCACTTCACCGACCGTGTGCAAGGGCATTTCGAGCAGCATCTGGGGCGGGAGGTGGGTGACTTCATCATCCAGCGGCGCGACGGCCTCTACGCCTATCAACTGGCCGTGGTGCTGGACGATGCCTGGCAGGGGGTCACCGACATCGTGCGCGGCGCCGACCTGCTGGACAACACCCCGCGCCAGCTGTACCTGCAGGAGCTGCTGGGCTTTTCCCAGCCGCGCTACCTGCATATCCCACTGATCATCCAGCCGGACGGGCACAAGCTGGGCAAGTCCTACCGCTCCCCGCCGCTGGCACACGATCAGGCGACGCCGCTGTTGCTGCGGGCGTTGCGGGCGCTGGGGCAGCAAACCAGCCCGGAGCTGCTGGAGGCGACGCCGGCCCAGGTGCTGGCCGTGGCCCGCGAACGGTGGCGACCGGAGGCAATCGCGCGCCGGACCACGGTGCCAGAGGCCGATTTGCACTGAGGCAGTCAGGGCCTCTTCGCTGGCAAGCCAGCTCCCACAAGGTCAGCGCCATGCTTGGGGATGTGCTGAGGCAGTTGCGGCCTCTTCGCGGGCAAGCCAGCCCCCACAAGTCAGGGCCGCTCCCACGAGGCCGGAACAGGCAATCTCGATCACAAATCAGAAGCCCAATAAATTCAATCCCTTGGCTAACGCCGCCGATTCCCGCTAGCATCCCCCCGGCCATTTGCGCCAATAATAAGTCCAAGCCCACAGCGCTTGATCATCGAGGCCAACATGTACATCTATCGCTTGGTCCTGCTACTGGTCGTGGGGATCTACCTGTTCTCCCCGGCCATCATGGATTGGTGGATCGAGCCAACGGGTGCGTGGTATCGCCCCTACCTGCTCTGGCTGATCCTGATCGTCGTGACCTTTATCCTGCAGAGCCAACGTGATGCCGATGAGCTTTAGCCTGACCCAGATGATCCTGATCAGCGCCGCCTACCTGCTAGTGCTGTTCGGCGTGGCGTGGGTCAGCGAGCGCGGGCTGATCCCGCGCTCGATCATCCGCCACCCGCTCACCTACACCCTGTCGCTGGGGGTCTACGCCAGTGCCTGGGCGTTCTACGGCTCGGTGGGGCTGGCCTACCAGTACGGCTACGGGTTCCTGGCCTGCTACCTGGGTGTGTCCGGGGCGTTCCTGCTGGCGCCGGTGCTGCTCTACCCCATCCTCAGGATCACCCGCACCTACCAGCTGTCGTCCCTGGCCGACCTGCTGGCGTTCCGCTTCCGCAGCACATGGGCCGGCGCGCTGACCACGATATTCATGCTGATCGGCGTGCTGCCCCTGCTGGCGCTGCAGATCCAGGCCGTGGCCGACTCGATCAGCATCCTCACCGGGGAGCCGGTCAAGGCGCGGGTGGCACTGGCCTTCTGCGCGCTGATCACCCTGTTCACGATCTTCTTCGGCTCACGCCACATCGCCACGCGCGAGAAGCACGAAGGCCTGGTGTTCGCCATTGCCTTCGAGTCGGTGATCAAGCTGCTGGCCCTGGGGGGCATCGGCCTGTACGCCCTGTACGGGGTGTTCGGCGGCCCCCACCAGCTGGAGATCTGGCTGCTGCAGAACCAGACCGCCCTGGCCGCCTTGCACACGCCCCTGCAGGAAGGCCCATGGCGCACGCTGCTGCTGGTGTTCTTCGCCTCGGCTATCGTCATGCCGCACATGTACCACATGGCGTTCACCGAGAACCTCAACCCGCGTGCACTGGTCAGTGCCAGCTGGGGGCTGCCGCTGTTCCTGCTGTTGATGAGCCTGGCCGTGCCGCTGATCCTCTGGGCGGGCTTGCGCCTGGGCGCCAGCACCAATCCGGAATACTTCACCCTTGGCCTGGGCATCGCCGCCAACAGCAAGACCCTCGCCATGGTCGCCTACATCGGCGGGCTGTCGGCATCCAGCGGGCTGATCATCGTCACCACCCTGGCGCTGTCGGGCATGGCCCTCAACCACCTGGTGCTGCCGCTCTACCAGCCGCCAGCCGAAGGCAACATCTACCGCTGGCTCAAATGGACCCGCCGCGCCCTGATCGTCGCCATCATCGCCGCCGGCTTTGTCTTCTACCTGACGCAGAACACCCACCAGACCTTGGCCAACCTCGGCATCGTCGCCTTTGTCGCCACCTTGCAGTTCCTGCCTGGCGTGCTGTCGGTGCTGTACTGGCCGACCGCCAACCGGCGCGGCTTCATCGCAGGCCTGCTGGCCGGCATCCTGGTGTGGATGGTGACCATGCTGTTGCCCCTGGTGGGCAACCTGCAGGGTTTCTACATACCTCTGTTCAACATGATCTATGTGCTCGACGACACCAGCTGGCACATGGGGGCGATCGCCTCGCTCGCGGCCAACGTGCTGCTGTTCACCCTGATCTCGCTGTTTACCAATGCCAGCAGCGAGGAAGTGAGCGCCGCCGAGGCCTGCGCCGTGGACAACGTGCGCCGCCCGCAGCGCCGCGAGCTGCATGCCGCCTCGCCACAGGAGTTCGCCACCCAGCTGGCCAAGCCGCTCGGCGCCAAGGCGGCGCAAAAGGAAGTCGAGCAGGCCCTGCGCGACCTCTACCTGCCGTTCGACGAACGTCGTCCCTACGCCTTGCGCCGGTTGCGCGACCGCATCGAAGCCAACCTGTCGGGCCTGATGGGGCCGAGCGTGGCCCAGGACATGGTCGAGACCTTCCTGCCCTACAAGTCCGCCAGCGAGAACTACGTCACCGAGGACATCCACTTCATCGAGAGCCGCCTGGAAGACTACCACTCGCGCCTGACCGGCCTTGCCGCCGAGCTCGACGCCTTGCGCCGCTACCACCGCCAGACACTGCAGGAGCTGCCGATGGGGGTGTGCTCGCTGGCCAAGGACCAGGAGATCCTGATGTGGAACAAGGCCATGGAGGAGCTGACCGGCATCGCCGCCAAGCATGTGGTCGGCTCGCGCCTGACTACCATCGGCGAACCTTGGCGCGCCCTGCTGCTGGGCTTCATCAACGTGCCCGACGAGCACCTGCACAAGCAGCGCCTGGGCCTCGATGGCCAGACCCGCTGGCTCAACCTGCACAAGGCCGCCATCGACGAACCCCTGGCCCCGGGCAACAGCGGCCTGGTGCTGCTGGTCGAGGACCTCACCGAAACCCAGGCCCTGGAAGACAAGCTGGTGCACTCCGAGCGACTGGCAAGCATCGGTCGCCTGGCTGCAGGCGTGGCCCACGAGATCGGCAACCCGATCACCGGCATCGCCTGCCTGGCGCAGAACCTGCGCGAAGAACGCGAGGACGATGGCGAGATCACCGAGCTGAGCAGCCAGATCCTCGAGCAGACCAAGCGCGTATCGCGCATCGTGCAGTCGCTGATGAGCTTCGCCCACGCCGGTGGCAGCCACCAGAACAGCGAAGAGCCGGTATGCCTGGCCGAGGTGGCGCAGGACGCCATCGGTCTGCTGGCGTTGAACCGGCGCAATTTCGAAGTACAGTTTTTCAACCTGTGCGATCCGGACCATTGGGTCGAAGGCGATCCCCAGCGCCTGGCCCAGGTCTTGATCAACCTGCTGTCCAACGCCCGCGATGCCTCGCCGCCCGGTAGCGCCGTGCGCGTGCGCAGCGAGACCGGCGAGAACACGGTCGACCTGGTGGTCGAGGACGAAGGCACCGGGATCCCGAAGAACATCATGGATCGGCTGTTCGAACCCTTCTTCACCACCAAGGACCCAGGCGAAGGGACCGGTCTTGGGCTTGCTCTGGTCTATTCCATCGTGGAAGAGCATTATGGACAGATCACCATCGACAGCCCGGCCGACCTTGAGCTCCAGCGTGGCACCCGGATCCGCGTGACCTTGCCCAGGCATGTCGTAGCGACGTCCCCTGACATTCGAGACCGTCGAGAGAATTGAATCAATGCCGCATATTCTGATCGTCGAAGACGAAACCATCATTCGCTCGGCCCTGCGCCGCCTGCTCGAGCGGAACCAGTACCAGGTCAGCGAGGCCGGCTCTGTGCAGGAAGCGCAGGAACGCTTCAGCATCGCTACCTTCGACCTGATCGTCAGCGACCTGCGCCTGCCCGGGGCCCCTGGCACCGAGCTGATCAAGCTCGGCCAGGGTATTCCCGTGCTGATCATGACCAGCTATGCCAGCCTGCGCTCGGCGGTGGACTCCATGAAGATGGGCGCGGTCGACTACATTGCCAAGCCATTCGACCATGACGAGATGCTCCAGGCCGTGGCGCGGATCCTGCGCGACCGCCCGCGTGCCCCTGCCGCCGCCCCCGAGGCGCGCGGCAACGGCAAGTCCGCCGGCACCGACAAGGGCGCCGGCAACGCGGCCAATGGCGAGATCGGCATCATCGGTTCCTGCGCGCCCATGCAGGATCTCTACAGCAAGATCCGCAAGGTCGCGCCCACCGATTCCAACGTCCTGATCCAGGGCGAGTCCGGTACCGGCAAGGAGCTGGTCGCCCGCGCCCTGCACAATCTATCGCGCCGGGCCAAGGCGCCGATGATCTCGGTCAACTGCGCGGCCATTCCCGAGACCTTGATCGAGTCCGAGCTGTTCGGCCACGAGAAAGGTGCGTTCACCGGCGCCAGCGCCGGTCGCGCCGGGCTGGTCGAGGCTGCCGATGGCGGCACGCTGTTCCTGGACGAGATCGGCGAGCTGCCGCTCGAGGCCCAGGCCCGCCTGCTGCGCGTGCTGCAGGAAGGCGAGATCCGTCGGGTCGGCTCGGTGCAGTCGCAGAAGGTCGACGTGCGCCTGATCGCGGCGACCCACCGCGACCTGAAGAACCTCGCCAAGAACGGACAGTTCCGCGAGGACCTCTACTACCGCCTGCACGTGATCGCCCTCAAGCTCCCGGCGCTGCGCGAACGCGGGCCCGACGTCAACGAGATCGCCACTGCATTCCTGGCCCGCCAGAGCGCGCGGATCAACCGTGACGACCTGCGTTTCTCCCACGATGCCGAGCAGGCGATCCGTCACTACAGCTGGCCAGGCAACGTGCGCGAACTCGAGAACGCCGTGGAGCGCGCGGTGATTCTCAGCGAGAGCCCGGAAATTTCCGCCGAGCTGCTGGGCATCGACATCGAGCTGGGCGACCTGGAAGACGAAGAAGACTTCGCCAGCCTGCCCGCCAGCGCCGGCGCTGGCGCCAGCAACGCCAGCCACGAGCCGACCGAAGACCTGTCGCTGGAAGACTATTTCCAGCATTTCGTGCTCGAGCACCAGGACCACATGACCGAGACCGAGCTGGCCCGCAAGCTGGGCGTCAGCCGCAAGTGCCTGTGGGAGCGGCGCCAGCGCCTGGGCATCCCACGTCGCAAGAGCGGCGCGATCAGCGAATGACAGCGGCTCCCCGCGTGGGGGCCCTTTTTCTTTTTTCTGCGCGCAAAAATCTGTTACCTATCTCATGCGGCGTAACAAATGGCGGGGTTTACGGTAACGAATTCCTGCCGTTCCCCTCCCCCGCCAACCCCTCTCGACCTGGCAAACCCCCGGTTTTGCTAGGCCTGCCAAAGTTGGCACGGCACCTGCTATATGTTCTGGTACAAGAACAACAAAAAGCACGGCAAAACAGAACAAGAACAAGACGAAACGGCTCACGCATAACAAATACAAGACGGCGGAGGCGCAGCTAACTGATTCTTTTGGAGAGGACTCGTGTTTGGGGCTTGCCCCCACAGCCAGGCAGAGAACAACAAAAACTGCACTAAAAAGCAGCACCTGTACTGGATGGATCCCCGGATCAGCTCGACATCAGCGACCAAAGCAATCCGTTTGCTCTTCACTCCCAGATTGGGAGTCGTCCACAGGCTTCGAGACTTGTGGGCAGGGCACTCAACAAAAACAAGAAGCCCAGCAGAAAAACAACAAGAGCACGCAACTACTTTCTAGGGGAGCTTCGGCTCCCCTTGTAGTTTCTCGCCTCAGCGCTCCGACGCGACCGCCTACACCATTCCCCGAGTAAATGCTAGAATCCCCGCCCATCATGCGGCCATTCTGTCATCGTTGGCCGAACATTCCTTCAAACAGTGCATCCCATGCTGAAGAAGCTGTTCCAGTCATTCCGTCCCCCCATTCGTGGCCAGCACCACATGCGCACCACGCCTGAAGTGATCAACAGTGCTCAACATTCGCTGCAGCGCAGCCAGTTCAGCCGTCATGCGGTGGGCATCGTCGAGCGCCTGCAGAATGCCGGCTACCAGGCCTACCTGGTGGGTGGCTGCGTGCGCGACCAGCTCCTTGGCATCACGCCCAAGGACTTCGACGTTGCCACCAGCGCAACCCCCGAGCAGATCCGCGGCGAGTTCCGCAACGCGCGGATCATCGGTCGCCGCTTCAAGCTCGTGCATGTGCACTTTGGCCGCGACATCATCGAAGTCGCCACTTTCCGCGCCAACCATCCCGAAGCCGAGGAAGAGCAGCTCGAAAGCCATCGCTCCTCGCGCAACGAGAGCGGGCGCATCCTGCGCGACAACGTATACGGCACCCTTGAAGAAGACGCGCAACGCCGCGACTTCACCATCAATGCCTTGTACTACGATCCGGTCAGCGAGCGCATCCTGGACTTCGCCAATGGCGTCCATGACATCCGCAACCGCCTGATCCGGCTGATCGGCGACCCGGTCCAGCGCTACCAGGAAGACCCGGTGCGCATGCTGCGCGCCGTGCGCTTCGCCGCCAAGCTCGACTTCGGTATCGAAAAGCATACCGTCCAGCCGATTCGCGAGCTGGCACCGATGCTGCGCGAGATCCCGGCGGCGCGCCTGTTCGAGGAGAGCCTCAAGCTGTTCCTCTCCGGCCATGCCGCGCTGACCTTCGAGATGCTGGTCGACCTGCACCTGTTCGACCCACTGTTCCCCGCCAGTGCCCAGGCGCTGGAGGCGCAGCCCACATACACCCACACCCTGGTCAGCCAGGCCCTGGCCAATACCGACCTGCGTATCAAGCAGGGCAAGCCGGTCACCCCGGCGTTCCTGTTCGCCGCGCTGCTCTGGCCAGCCCTGCCCGCCCGCGTGCTGCGTCTGCAGGCCCAGGGCATGCCACCGATCCCGGCCATGAACGAAGCGGCCCACCAGCTGATCGCCGAGCAATGCCAGCGCATCGCGGTGCCCAAGCGCTTCACGCTGCCGATCCGCGAGATCTGGGACATGCAGGAACGCTTGCCGCGCCGCAGTGGCAAGCGCGCCGACTTGCTGCTCGACAACCCACGCTTCCGCGCCGGCTACGACTTCCTGCTGCTGCGTGAAAGCGCGGGCGAGCAGACCGACGCGCTGGGCCAGTGGTGGACCGACTACCAGGACGCCAACGACAGCGAGCGCCGCGACATGATCCGCGAGCTGGGCAGCCGCGACGAAGGCAGCGGCGCCGCCCCGCGCAAGCGCAAGCGCAGCAGCAGCGCCAGCGCCGGCAAGCGCAAGCGCGGCGACGAGAGCCTGGACTGACGCATGGCGACGCGCGTGTACATTGGCCTGGGCAGCAACCTGGCCGACCCTGCCGACCAACTGCGTTGCGCCCTGCAGGCGCTCGGGCAGATCGAGCGCAGCAGCCTGGCCGGGGTGTCGTCCTTCTATGCCAGCGACTCGCTGTCGCCCGGCCAGCCGCGCTACACCAACGCCGTGGCCGCGCTCGATACCGATCTGGCGCCGCTGCCGTTGCTCGACGCCCTGCAGGCCATCGAGACTGCCCAGGGTCGCGAGCGCGCAGAGCGCTGGGGGCCGCGCACCCTCGACCTGGATATCCTGCTCTATGGTGACCAGGTCATCGACATTCCCCGCCTCAAGGTCCCGCACTACCATATGCAGGCCCGGCCTTTCGTGCTCTACCCCTTGGCCGAACTGGTACCGGCGGACTTTTGCCTGGCCGACCGGCGCAGCCTTGCGCAGTTGCTGGCAGACTGCCCGTTTGTCGGCCTCGAGCGCCTGTAGCCCGGGCGCTCCAGCGGGCGGTAACGCCGGTAACACCCACCTGTAACAATGCACCGGCTGGGTGATTGACTTCCCTCCCCTCGCTCCCGACTATAGGCGTCCCGTGGCTCCGATGTGCCACCCTGGGCGCAGCCAGCACTGGAACAGGTCTGTAAGCCAAACATTACGCTCGATGATGTGCTGTTCCAGCAGATGAATACACGCGTTGCACGCAGTTGTTTCACAGCGCCTGAACGAGGATTTTCCACATGCCTGACGTAACCCTGACTACCCTGCATGGCCTGAAGGCCAAGGGTGAAAAGATCTCCATGCTGACCTGCTACGACGCGACCTTCGCCAAGGCCGCCAGCCAGGCGGGGGTAGACGTGCTATTGGTGGGTGACTCCCTGGGCATGGTCCTGCAGGGCCATGACAGCACTTTGCCGGTCACCACGGCTGAAATGGCCTACCACACCGCCTGCGTGAAGCGCGGCAACCAGGGCGCGCTGATCCTGGCCGACCTGCCGTTCATGGCCCATGCCACGCCCGAGCAGGCCTTTGCCAACTGCGCCACGCTTATGCAGGCTGGCGCACACATGGTCAAGCTCGAAGGCGCCGCCTGGCTGGGCGATACCATTGGCCTGCTGGCCGAGCGCGGCGTGCCGGTCTGCGCGCACATGGGCCTGACGCCGCAGACGGTCAACGTGCTCGGAGGCTACAAGGTACAAGGCCGCCAGCAAGCCCAGGCGCAGCAGATGCGCGCCGACGCCGTTGCCCTGGAGCAGGCGGGCGCGGCCATGCTGCTGCTCGAGTGCGTGCCCCGCGAGCTGGCCGCCGAGATCACCCAGGCCGTGGCCATTCCGGTGATCGGCATCGGCGCGGGCAATGCCACCGACGGCCAGGTCCTGGTGCTGCACGACATGCTGGGCCTGTCCCTCACCGGCAGGGTGCCCAAGTTCGTGAAGAACTTCATGGTCGGCCAGCCCGATATCCAGAGTGCCTTGCGTGCCTATGTCGGTGCGGTCAAGGACTCGAGTTTCCCCGGTAGCGAACACGGATTCAACGCATGAACACAGTCAAGACCGTCCGCGAACTGCGCGCCGCCGTCGCGCGCGCGCGCAGCGAAGGCAAGCGTATCGGCTTCGTGCCGACCATGGGCAACCTGCACAGCGGCCACGCGGCGCTGGTCACCAAGGCCTGCCAGCGCGTCGACTTCGTGGTGGCCAGCATCTTCGTCAACCCGCTGCAGTTCGGCGCCAACGAAGACCTCGACAGCTATCCGCGCACCCTGGCGGCCGACCAGGAACGCCTGCTGCAAGCCGGCTGCCACCTGCTGTTCGCCCCCACCGTGGACGAGATGTATCCCCACGGCATGGGCGGGCAGACCCGCGTCAGCGTGCCGCAACTTTCCGAGGGCCTGTGCGGCGCCAGCCGGCCAGGGCATTTCGAGGGCGTGGCAACGGTCGTCAGCAAGCTGTTCAACATGGTCCAGCCGGACCTTGCGGTATTCGGCCAGAAGGATTTCCAGCAACTGGCGGTGATCCGCGCCCTGGTGCGCGACCTGAACATGCCGATCCAGATCATCGGCGAGCCCACCGTGCGTGCCGACGATGGTCTTGCGCTGTCGTCGCGCAACGGCTACCTCAGCGCCGAGCAGCGGGCCATCGCGCCTGTCCTCTACCAGGTGCTGCGCCAGATGGCCGAGGCCATCGGCAAGGGCGAGCGTGACTATCCGGCGCTGATCGCCGCTGGCCAGCTGCGACTGGCCGAGGCCGGCATGCGCGTGGATTACCTGGAAGTGCGCCAGGCCCTGACCCTGCGTCCTGCCATGGCCGAGGACCGCGACCTGGTGATCCTTGGCGCGGCGTTCCTGGGCACCACCCGGTTGATCGACAACCTGCACCTGGACCTTGACGCCCGCAGCTAGCCTTCACCGATTGCACTGGCCTGGGGCCACCAGCGCCGCAGGCTGTGCCTATAATGAAAACCGGCCTGCAACCGCAGGCACTGCCAGTTGTCCAAGGCAAGTTCACGCACCTAGGAACCCAGCAATGGCGTATTACCGTACTCCTCATGATGTTACGGCCCTGCCCGCCTGGCAGGCGCTCCAGCAACACCGCGACGCCATGCAAGGCTTCAGCATGCGCGAAGCCTTTGCGGCCGACCCCAAGCGGTTCGAGCATTTCTCGCTCAGCACCTGCGGCCTGTTTCTCGATTATTCGAAGAACCTGATCAACGAACAGACCCGCGAGCTGCTGGTAGACCTTGCCCAGGAGGCCGGCCTGCAGGACGCCATCAAGTCCATGTTTGGCGGCGAGATCATCAACGCCTCCGAGGGCCGCCCGGTGCTGCACACCGCGCTGCGCCGCCCGGTTGGCGACAAGCTGAGTGTCAACGGCATCAACGTGATGCCCGAGGTGCACAAGGTCCTCAACCAGATCACCGAGCTGGTCACCCGCATCCATGATGGCCTGTGGCGCGGCTACAGCGAAAAGCCGATCACCGACGTGGTCAACATCGGCATCGGCGGCTCGTTCCTCGGCCCCGAGCTGGTGTCCGAGGCCTTGATGCCCTATGCACAGCGCGGCGTGCGCTGCCATTACCTGGCGAACATCGACGGCAGCGAGTTCCATGAGCTGTCGGCCAAGCTGCGCGCCGAGACCACGCTGTTCATCGTGTCGTCGAAATCCTTCAATACCCTCGAAACCCTGAAGAACGCCATGGCCGCCCGCACCTGGTACCTGGCCCAGGGTGGTTCGGAAGCCGAGCTGTACCGTCACTTCATCGCCGTGTCGAGCAACAAGACTGCGGCCGTGGCGTTTGGCATCCGCGAAGAGAACATCTTCCCGATGTGGGACTGGGTGGGTGGGCGCTACTCGTTGTGGTCGGCCATCGGCCTGCCGATCGCGCTGGCCATCGGCACCGCCAACTTCAAGGAACTGCTGTCGGGTGCCTACACCATGGACCAGCATTTCCAGACCGCCCCGTTCGAGCAGAACATGCCGGTGCTGCTGGCGCTGCTGGGCGTGTGGTACGGCAATTTCTGGGGCGCCCAGAGCCACGCGATCCTGCCGTACGATCACTACCTGCGCAACATCACCAAGCATTTGCAGCAGCTCGACATGGAGTCCAATGGCAAGAGCGTGCTGCAGGACGGCACGCCGGTGAAGTTCGAGACCGGCCCGGTGATCTGGGGCGGCGTGGGCTGCAATGGCCAGCATGCCTACCACCAGTTGCTGCACCAGGGCACCCAGCTGATCCCGGCTGACTTCATCGTCCCGGTAGTGAGCTTCAACCCGGTTGCCGACCACCACCAGTGGCTCTACGCCAACTGCCTGTCGCAAAGCCAGGCGCTGATGCTCGGCAAGACCCGTGCCGAGGCCGAGAGCGAGCTGCGCGAAAAAGGCATGGAGCAGGCGGACATCGACCGGTTGGCACCGCACAAGGTGATCGCGGGCAACCGCCCGAGCAACACCCTGGTGGTCGAGCGCATCAGCCCACGCCGCCTGGGCGCGCTGGTGGCGATGTACGAGCACAAGGTCTTCGTGCAGAGCGTGATCTGGGGCATCAATGCCTTCGACCAGTGGGGCGTGGAGCTGGGCAAGGAGCTGGGCAAGGGTGTCTACCAGCGCCTGACCGGCAGCCAGGAGGAAGCGGCCGAAGACGGCTCGACCCAGGGCCTGATCAACTACTTCCGCAGTCGCCACCGCGGCTGACCACACCCGCCTGGAAACGCCGGTCGCGGGCCCCTCTCGCGATCGGCGGCTACACTGTTCTATCGAATAGCCGTGCGTCGGCGCCGACAAGAGCAGGACCACCCGCCATGTTCGATCTTCGCGATTACCCCAACGCCCTCGCCGTCAGCCAGGCGGCGCAGCTTTCCGAGGCCGACTACCGACGCCTCTACCGCCAGTCGGTGGACGATCCCGATGCCTTCTGGGCCGAGCAGGCCAGGCTCCTGGACTGGACCAGGCCCTGGTCACAGGTGCAGCGGTGCGACCTGAGCAAAGGCGAGGCCCGCTGGTTCGAAGGGGGCCAGCTCAACGTAAGCTACAACTGCATCGACCGTCACCTGGCCAGCCGCGGCGATCAGACCGCGCTGCTCTGGGAAGGCGACGATCCCAACGACGCCAAGGCCATCAGCTATCGCGAACTGCATCGCCAGGTATGTCGGCTCGGCAACGCGCTCAAGCAGCGCGGCGTGAAAAAGGGCGACCGGGTGTGCATCTACATGCCGATGATTCCTGAGGCCGCCTACGCCATGCTGGCTTGCGCGCGCATCGGCGCCGTGCACTCGGTGGTGTTCGGGGGCTTTTCGCCCGATGCCCTGCGCGACCGGATCCTCGACGCCGATTGCCGCACGCTCATCACCGCCGACGAGGGCATCCGTGGCGGCAAGCGCGTGGCTCTCAAGCAGAATGTCGACAAGGCGCTGCTCAATTGCCCGAACGTCGCCAGCGTGTTCGTGGCCAGGCGCACCGGAGCCCCGGTCGAGTGGCAGGAGGGGCGCGACCTCTGGTACCACGACGCGGTCGAGAACGCGGGGGAAGACTGCCCGCCCGAGCCGATGGACGCCGAGGACCCGCTGTTCATCCTGTATACCTCAGGCAGTACCGGCAAACCCAAGGGCGTGCTGCACACCACCGCGGGTTACCTGCTGCAGGCGGCCTTGACCTTCAAGACCGTGTTCGACTACCGCGACGGCGAGGTGTTCTGGTGCACGGCCGATGTCGGCTGGGTCACCGGGCACAGCTACATCCTCTACGGGCCACTGGCCAACGGCGCGATCTCGCTGATGTTCGAAGGCGTGCCGAACTACCCGGACGCCTCGCGCTTCTGGCAGGTGGTGGACAAGCACCAGGTCAACATCTTCTACACCGCGCCGACCGCCCTGCGCGCCTTGATGCGCGAAGGGCCGGGGCCGCTGCAAGGGACTTCGCGGCAGAGCCTGCGCCTGCTCGGCAGTGTCGGCGAGCCGATCAACCCGGAAGCCTGGGAGTGGTACTTCGAAGAAGTCGGGCGCAAACGCTGCCCGATCGTCGATACCTGGTGGCAGACCGAGACCGGCGGCATCATGCTCAGCCCGCTGCCCGGTACCCAGCGCCTGAAGCCGGGCTGCGCGACCCAGCCGCTGTTCGGCGTGCAACCGGTGCTGCTGGATGAAAAAGGCAGGGTGATCGAGGGGGCCGGCAGCGGCCTGCTGGCGATCAAGGCCAGCTGGCCGGGACAGATCCGCAGCGTGCATGGCGACCACCAGCGCATGGTCGACACCTACTTCAAGCCGATGCCGGGCTATTACTTCACCGGCGACGGCGCGCGCCGTGATGCCGACGGCGACTACTGGATCACCGGGCGCATCGATGACGTGATCAACGTGTCCGGGCATCGCATCGGCACCGCCGAAGTCGAGAGCGCGCTGGTGCTGCACGACAGCATCGCCGAGGCAGCCGTGGTCGGTTACCCGCATGACCTCAAGGGCCAGGGCATCTATGCCTTCGTCACCGCCATGAACGGCGTCGAGCCGGACGATGCGCTCAAGGCCGAGCTGCTGGCGCTGGTCAGCAAGGAGATCGGCAGCTTCGCCAAGCCAGAGCTGATCCAGTGGGCCCCTGCCCTGCCCAAGACCCGCTCGGGCAAGATCATGCGGCGCATCCTGCGCAAGATCGCCTGCAACGAGCTGGACACCCTGGGCGACACCTCGACCCTGGCCGACCCGAGCGTGGTGCAGGGGTTGATCGACAAGCGGCTGAATCAATAGACCAAGGCTCCAGGCATGGCGGTGTACCACGTGTCGTTTTCATCCGGGATTCGGAACCGATTTAACCTGCCATACTCCAAGCACTCCCGCTTGTGACCGACGACGCCGCCCATGCCCAAAGGATTGAATCGCGCGCTTGGCGCCCTGTTGGCCCTCGTGGCCCTGTACAGCCTGCTGGGTTTTCTGATCGTTCCAGGCCTGGCCCTGCGCATCGCCAACCAGCAGTTGGCCCAGTACGCCACGGTTCCCGCGCATCTGGAGCGGATCGAATTCAACCCCTACAGCCTGGAGCTGACCGCCTGGGGCCTGCGGATCGGCGAGCCGGGCAAGGAGCAGGTCGGCTTCGAGCGGCTCTATGCCAATCTCTCGCTGGACAGCCTGTGGAGCAAGGCGCTGCACCTGGACGCCGTCGAACTCGACACACCACGCACCGAGCTGCTGTTCGCCAAGGATGGCAGCCTCAACCTCACCCGGCTGTTCACGCTGCCCGCCAGCGAGCCCAAGCCCGATGAGCCGCCCAGCGAGCCCTTCCCGCTGCGCATCGCCAGCCTCAAGCTCAGCGAAGGCTACCTGCATTTCCAGGACCTGCGCCCGAGCGAGCCCATCGAGTTTCTCTACGACTCCATGAACCTGGAGCTCAAGAACCTCAGCACCCTGCCCGATGACAACGCCGACATGACCCTGGTCGCCAATGGCCCGGAAGGCGGGCGCATCGACTGGAAAGGGACCCTGGGCCTGTCCCCCATCGCCTCCGAGGGTACGCTCAGGATCACCGACGGCAAGATGAAGCTGTGGTGGCCCTACGTCCGTGATGCCGTGCCCTTGGTCCTGGAAGACGGCGTGCTGAACCTCGATACGCACTACAAGCTCAATCTGGCGAAGAAGACCGAGTTGCTGCTGGACAAGACCTCGCTGCGTATTGCGCCCTTTGCCATCAAGGCACCCGACGGCCGCCCGCTTGCACGCCTGGGGAGCCTGGCCATCAGCGAGTCGTCCATCGACCTGGCCAGGCAGTTGGTGACCGTGGGCAAGCTGCGCAGCGACAAGCTCGAGACCTGGGCCGCCCTCGAGAGCGACGGCCAGCTCGACTGGCAGAAGCTGTTCGCCAGCCAGCAGGCCAAGGCGACCGCCCGACAGAAGGCCGAGCCCGCCACCGCCGAGCCCGTCGAGCAGACACCGGCCACCGCGCAAGCCAGCAAGCCCTGGCAGGTGCTGCTCAAGGACGTGCAGCTGCGCAACTACCAGGTCCACCTGGCCGATCGCCGCCAGCAAGACCCTGTCGCCCTGGACCTTGGCCCCATGAACGTCGACCTGCGGGGCTTCGACAGCCTCAACAAGTCGCCCTTCACACTCAAGCTCGACACCGGCGTGGGCAGGCAAGGCAAGCTGCAGGCCTCGGGCCAGGTCAACCTGGCGCCGGTGACCGCCCGGCTCGATGTCAGTACCCGGGATATCGACCTGCGCGTGGCCCAGGCCTACATCAGCCCGTTCATGCGCCTGGAGCTGCGCAGCGGCATGCTGGCGAGCGACCTCAAGGTCGACCTGGCCAGCACCGAGCCACTGGCCTTTACCGTCGAAGGCAAGGCCCAGGTCAGCCAGCTGCATACGCTGGATACTCTCAAGGACCGCGATTTCGTCAAATGGCAGCAGCTTGACCTGGAAGGCCTGAGCTACCGCCATGGCGATACCCTGTCGATCGCCAAGGTGGAGCTGCTGCAACCCTACGCGCGCTTCATGATCAACGAGGACCGCACCACCAACATCGACGACCTGCTGATCGCGCAACCTGGCGACGCACCCGCGCCCGCACCTTCAGCCGACAAGGGCAGAGCCGCCCCTGCCACTCGCGAGAAGCCCCTGGGCGTGCGTATCGGGCAGGTCAGTATCAACGACGGTTCGGCCAACTTCGCCGACTTCAGCCTCACGCCGAATTTCGCCACCGCCGTCCAGCAGCTCAACGGCCAGATCGGCACCCTCGACAATCGACAGTCCGCTCCGGCCAAGGTGGATATCCAGGGCAAGGTCGACCGCTACGCACCCGTCACCATCAAGGGGGCACTCAATCCCTTCGACCCGATGGCCAGCCTGGACATTGCCACCCGCTTTCGTCGCGTCGAGCTGACCACGCTCACCCCCTACTCGGGCAAGTTCGCCGGCTACCGCATCCGCAAGGGTCGCCTGAACCTCGACCTGCACTACCTGATCACCAAGGGCCAGCTCAAGGCCGAGAACAAGGTGGTGGTCGAGCAGCTGCAGCTGGGCGAGAAGGTCGACAGCCCCGACGCGGTGGACCTGCCGCTTCGCCTGGCGGTGGCCTTGCTCAAGGACACCGAGGGCAAGATCTCCATCGAGCTGCCCGTGTCGGGTGATCTCAACAATCCGCAGTTCAGCGTCATGCCGATTGTCTGGCAGACCCTGCGCAACCTGGTGCTGCGCGCGGCGCAGGCGCCCTTCAAGTTCATCGGCGGCCTGGTGCGCGGGGGCGGGTCGGAGGACCTGGGCACCGTGGCCTTCGCGCCCGGCTCCAGCGACCTCAGCGAAGAAGCCCAGGATGCCCTGGACAAGCTCGGCGCGGCCCTCAAGGAGCGCCCTGCCCTGCGCCTGGAGATCGAGGGCACCAGCGCCCAGGCCAGCGATGGTCCCTTGATCGCCCAGCAACGCCTGGAACGTGAATACCAGAGCACCTGGTACAAGATCCTCCAGCGTCGTGGCGACAAGGTCCCGGCCAATGCCTCGCTGCTGCAGGTCGAGGACGAGGACAAGCCCGCCATGCTCGAAGGCATCTACCGCACGCGCCTCAAGCAGCAGCCACCGGTGGAATGGGAACAGCTCGACAGCGATGCACGCACTGCCAGGCTGCACGACGCGGTGATCGCCTCATGGTCGCAGAACGCGGCGCTGCTGCGCCAGCTGGGCCAGGCGCGGGCCAGCAGCATCAAGGACTACCTGGTAGACAAAGGCCAGCTTGCCGATGACCGGGTGTACTTCATCGACACCCGCCTGGGGCAGGCCGAAGGCGATGGCCAGGTGATCACCCCGATGCACCTGGATGCGGAGTAGTTGGAACTGTAAAGCCCCCAATGAAAAAGCCCCGGCAAGTGCCGGGGCTTTCTCGAGATAGGCGACCAAGTCCTTTTGGTCTTCGCATGAACCGATGGATCAAGCGAGGGAAAGACTTACTCGGCTTTCAGGCCGTCAGCCGAAACATCACGCACGCCTTTGATCTTCTTGGTGATGGCAACGGCCATGTCTTTCTGCGACTCGGTCACTGCTACATCGGAAGACAGGGAGACAACACCCTTGTTGGTTTCAACCTTGATGTCGCTACCTGGGATGCCCTTTTCGGTCAGCAAGTCCGCCTTGACCTTGGTGGTGATCCAGGTGTCGCTGGTTTCTTCCTTGGCCTTGGTCATTTCACCAGCAGCGAGCACCATCGGCGCCTGGGTGGTCGACTGAGCGGCGAACGCAGCGTTGGTCATGGTCAGGGTGAGAGCGGTGGCAGTAGCAGCAGCAATGGCGAACTTCTTCATACGAGACACTCCTGTTTTTCGAAAGGTCTGCGCCGAAAGTCCTGGCGGCAGAGGTGCAAGTATCATTGCAGGGCCTGTGCCAGGTTTTGAAAAAAATAAATCCCTTATAAATCAACAAGTTGATAATACATGGCACATTGCTGTCTCGTGCAAATTGCAAGCACCGGCTGAATCCGGCTTGCAAGATGCAAGTCCGCAAAAAGTTGCACCACAGGCATAAAAAAAGGATCCCGAAGGATCCCTTTTTCTGTCACTGCGAGGCTGTCTTAGACGCCAGAAGCCTTGGCCGCTGCCACATCCTTGATCGACAGCTTGATACGGCCGCGGTTGTCCACGTCCAGTACCAGCACTTCGACTTCCTGACCTTCCTTGAGGATGTCGGTGACCTTCT
>JAQZAY010000243.1 GCA_029239415.1 Pseudomonas sp.
TGGCGTAAACCACGGGACACCTCCTGCCCCTGTCGGCGTTCGCAGCCGACAGGGGCAGGGGTCAGGCGTCGTGCATGCCGTAGTGCTGGAACGACGAGCGTCGGGGCAGCCGGTAATGCGCCCGCCCCAGCAGTCTGTTGACGATGGTCGCGTTGCGAATGGCGGCGATGCCCAGGTCGGGCGAGCCGACCCCATGCTGGAAGATCTCGGCGTTCTGCACGAAGAGGCGGCCCACGCCCTCGTCGCGGCGGCGTGCGGTGAAGTCCTCATCGACGATGCAGTCACCGTGGGTGTCGGTGGCCAGCACGTCTTCCTTGAGCCGTTCGAACCAGGCCGGCCAGGCATGGGCGTAACCCGTGGCGGCCACGAGGGCATCGGCCTGCAGGGTACTGGTCCGTTCCAGTTCGCGGTGGCGGTAGGTCAGGCGCAGCGTGCCATCGACCTGGTCGACGCGTTCGATTTCGCAGTTCGACAGCAAGGTCAGGCCAGGCTCGATCCCGCCGATGGAGCGTTCGTAGATCAGGTCGTAGATGGCCGCGATCGTCGAGAAACTGATGCCTTTGTACAACAGACCCTGGTCAGCGACGATGTCCCGGCGCCGCTCGCGCGGCAGGCTGTGGAAATAACGCATGTAGGCCGGCGTGAAACATTCCTGCCCAAGCTTGGAGTACTCCATCGGGTGGAAGCCTGGCGAGCGGGTGATCCAGCGGATCGAGGCCCCGGCGGCCACCTGTTCGGGCGTCAGCTCGCTGAACAGGGCCAGTACGCATTCGGCGGCACTCTGGCCCGACCCGACCACCGTGACCTGCTTGCAGGACGCCAGCTCGGCGCGGCGCTTGCCGAATTCGGCCGAGTGCAGGATCGGCGCGGGGCCGTTCAGGCGCGCCCACTGCGGCAGGATCGGCGCGGTGCCCACGCCAACGGCCAGGTGCCGGCTGCGGTAGTGGCGCTTGAAGCCGGACAGCGACTGGGTCTCGATCCGGAAGTACTCGCCATCGGCCTCGTAGTGCACGTCACTGACGTGCTCGCCGAAGCGGCAGGTGTGCAGTTGCTGGGAGGCCCAGCGGCAATAGTGATCATACTCGCGGCGCGGAACCTGGAAGTGATCGTAGTAATAGAAGCCGTAGAGGCGATCGTGCTGATGCAGGTAGTTCAGGTAGCTCAGGCGATGGGTCGGGTCGGCCATGGTCACCAGGTCGGCGAGGAAGGGCACCTGCAAGGTGGTGCCTGACAGCAGCAAGCCTTCGTGCCAGCGGAACTCGGGCTTGCGTTCGAGAAAGGTCGCGCTCAGGGTGGGCTGGTCTTCCAGCAGCGCAGCCAGTCCCAGGTTGAAAGGCCCCAGGCCAATACCGGTGATGTCTACCAGGGGTGTGTCGTTCATGCGATCCCTCTCCTTAGGTGGGTCGGTGTGCGTACCGACCTGTCGTGGTCGGTACGCCCGTGACGTCGATGTCTGATGGGTCATGCGCGCGCATCGGCCAGCAGGCGCTCCACGTCCTGCGCATCGCGGCAGCGCAGCAACTGGGCCGGTGACAGGCTGACCGAAAAGCGCTGGCGCAACCCGGCCGCGACGGCTTTGAGGTGCTGGGGGCGCAGGCCCAGGCTGAGGAAGCTCGTCGACGCGTCCGTCGTGTGACCGGGCGGCAGGGCCAGGACCTGGGCGTAGACGTCCAGTACCGGATGGCCTTGCGCCGGGTGGGCCGTGGCAGGCGTGGCGGCTTCCAGCCACTGGCGCGCCGTGGGGCGGTCGGGCTTGCCGTTCTGCGACAAGGGAAGCGCCGTCACGGGCAGCAAGCGGGTCGGCACGTGCGAGTCGGGCAGGTGCTGGCGGGCATGGGCACGCAGCTCGGCCAGGCCCGGCGTGGCGCCTTCGGCGCAGACGTACAGGGCGCCGATGCACAGGTCGTCCGTCCCCGGCGCACGGTGGTCGACCACCAGCACCTGGCGCAGTGCCGGGTGGCTGGCCAAGGCGGCCTCGACATCGGGCAGCGACACGCGCACGCCGCGGATCTTCACGTAGCCGTTGACTCGGCTGTCGAACAGCAGCACGCCGTCCTCGCGGTAGCGGCCGCAGTCACCGGTGCGGAAAGCCCGTACCGGTTCGCCGCGCTCATCGGTGACCGTGACGAAGTCGGTCTGCCGCAGCTGGCCGTCTTGCAGGTAGCCCAGCGCCAGGTTGACGCCGGCCGTGTGGATGCGGCCCACCACGCCGACCGGGCAGTGCTCGCCCTGGGCATCGAGCACCAGGTAACGGTTGCCGGGCAAGGGCCGGCCATAGGGCACCTGGCCCTGGTCCTGCGCGGTGATCGCGTGCCAGATGCTCCAGATCGTGGTTTCCGTCGGCCCGCCCAGGGACACCAGGCGCGCGTGCGGCAAGCGGGCGCGCAGCTCGGCGATGACTGCCGGCTTGAGGTAGTCGCCGCCTTGGGCGATCAGGCGCAGGCTGTGCATCGTGTGCGTGCCACGGCAGGCCAGCAGCATGTCGAGCATGGCCGGGACCGAGCACCACAGGCTGACCTGATGACGTGCGATCAGCGCGTGCCAGCGCAGCGCGTCCTTTTCCTCGTCGGCGAGCGGCAGCACCAGCGTGGCACCGGCCGCGAGGCTGCCGAACACGTCGAACACCGACATGTCGTGGTGCAGCGGCGTCACCGACAGCAGGACATCCTCGGCGGTCACGGCCCAGTCGGCGAGCGTGTGGCCGATCACATTGGCGGTGGCGCGGTTGTTCAGCACCACGCACTTGGGCTGGCCGGTGGTGCCGGACGTGTAGAGGTAGTAGGCCGGCGCCTCGCTGAGCGACAGGTCCGGCAGGTCGGCGGGAAGCGGGGCGGACGTGGCCAACAGCCCTTCGACGTCGCTCGCCGGATGCCCATGGGCGTCGCCGTCGGCCAGCACCACCAGCGCCGGCTGGCAGTTGTCCAGCAGGTATTGGCGGCGCTGGGCCGGTGCGGCGGCGTCGATCGGCACCCAGACGAGGCCGGTGAGGGCGCACGCCAGGGTCAGGGTGGTGTGCGCCGGCCCGCGCGGCAGGCAGATCGCCACGACCTGGCCCGGCCTCAGACCACGGGCGTGCAAGGCCGCAATGGCGCGCGCCACCTGTTCGCCCAACGCGGCATAGCTGAGTGTTCGCTCGCCGCTGATCAAGGCCGGCGCCGCGTTGTCAGGGTCGAACAGTCGGCGTGCGATCTGCTGCAGGAAAGGCGCCTCGCAGGCTTCGTCCAGCGGACTGTTGAGCCGATAGTGGTCGGTATCGACCACGGTGCCGGGCATGATCGCGAACTCGCCCTCGCTGACGATCCAGCGCAAGGTGCGTGTCAGGGCTTGCAGCATGGCCTTCACACAGGCAGGCGACACGGCTTCGATGGCGTGGTCGATGTCCAGCAGCAGGTCGCCATTGGCGTCGCGCGAGAAGCGCACGTCCAGCGCCACCTGCGGGGTCTGCGTCAGGCCACCCGTCAGACGCAGGGGGCTGCCCGCCGGCAGCGTCGGCCAGGACAAACCGTTGGTGATCACCACCGGCAGCACCGGGCCGGGACCATGACGCTCGAACAACAGGCGCGCCAGGTCAACGCCCGAGAACGCCAGGTGCTGCAGCCCTTCGAGCACGTCGGTCTGCAGCGCGGCCGCGCGTTCGGCGAAGGCGCCCGATGCCCTGGCCCAGTTGATCGCCAGAAAGCTCGAGCGATTGGCCAGGGCGGCATCGCTCGGCGGCGCCACCGGCATGGCCACGCACAGGTCGCCGTCGCGCAGCCAGTGCGACAGCACCTCCAGCACGACCGCGGTCAAGGTGGCGTGGTTGAACAGCCCATGGCGGGCGCCCAGTCGGCACAGCGCGGTGAAGTCCGCCTTGGGCAGACGCAGGCCCTGGCGCTGATAGCGCGACTGACCGATCTGCTCCAGCGGACGTGCCCAGGGCAGGCGCGGAACGCCGGTCACCGACGCTAGCTTGTGGGTCCAGTAGTCCGCGTCGGCCTGTCGCTGTTCGGGTGTCGGTACGGCGTCCTGGGGCGGCATGGGCGCAGCGGGAACGTCGGCCGCCTGGCCTCCCAGCAGTTCCACCAGCAGCGCGGCGATGGCGCGGCCATCGACGATCAGCGCGTCCAGGCGGGCGAAGACGACCTGCTCGTTCGCTGCCAGGTGGAATACCGTCACGTTCCAGGGCGACCGGTCCAGCGCGAAGTGCGCGTGGGCGTAGGCCTCGCGTCGGGCCGCGATGGCGTCGAGAGCCTCGGCCATGGGCAGGTGCGAGAGGTCGACCTCGTCGAGGTTGAGCACCATGTCCGGGTGCTCGAACTGGACGCGGCCGTGCGCGTCGATGTGCGTGCGCAGGCTGGGATGCTGCTGCACCATCTGTATCAGACGCGCGCGCAGGGCCGTGACCTCCAGCGTGCCGCGGTATTCGCGAAATTCCTGCATGGCCACGCCGCCGAGCGGCACTTGCGTCCCCCGGCCCAGCAGGTAGGCCTGTTGCAGCGGGTTGAGCGGGCGCTCGTGGGGGCGCTCTGGCAGCGGCCGCGACAGGGCCTCGGGCGTGGTGCTCACCGTGCGCACCAACGTCATGAAACGGTCGAACAGCTGCGCGACCCAGGCACGCGGCAGCGCATCCAGGCGCACGTCCCAGTTGATCAGGATACCGTCGTCGGCGCGGGCGACCTGGACATCCAGGGCCACCTGCGGCCCTTGGGAGATCGTCCACACGAGCGAGCCGAAGAGCCGGTGCACCCGGGGCGAGAACAAGGGGCCGTCGGGCAGGTCGAGTGCGGCAGTGAACACGACCGGTGCCAAGTGTGGCGAGCCGTGATGGCGCGACAGTTCACGCATCAGGTCGACCCCCGACCAGGCGCTGTGTTCGAGCCGTTCGATCAGTTGCTCGGCCAGTTGCTGGCACAGCGCCGCCGGGTGCGCGGCAGCCTCCAGGTCGACATCGACGATCAGCACGTTGGCGAACTCGCCGACGATGCGCTCCACGTGCTCGACCAGCGGCGCGCGCCAGAAGCTCGGCACGTTCAGGCGCAGCCGGCGATCGCCGGTGTGTGCCCCCAGGACCGTGGCGAACAGGCCCAGCATCAGCGTCGAGAGGCTGACGCGCTGTTCACGGGCCAGGCCTTGCAAGGCCTGGCCCTGTGCCGGGGTCAGCCAGGCGTGCCAGCGTTCGCTGTGGGCCCGTGGCGGGCGAGGGCTGTCGAGCCGTGGCAGGCTCGGTGCTGGCGCGATCCGGTCCAGGCGCTGGCGCCACCACGCACGGTCACGCTCGCGGGCGGCACTGAGCGCCGGGTCGTGACGAGCGGCGTCCCACCAGTCGAAGAAGCTGGGCACGGTCGGCCAGGCCGTCTCGGGGGTCTCGGTGTCGTAGGCCATGGCCAGGTCCTCGATCAGCACCCGAAGGCTCGAGGGGTCGACGGCGATCATGTCGGCATCGATGTGCAGGCGGGTGCGTCGGTCGGGCAGGCGGGTCAGCCCCACGCGCACGCCAGGCCGATGGCGCAGGTCCAGCTGCTGGTGGGTCCAGCGGTCACGTTTGCGGGCCAGGTGCGCGGCCGCCTGCTCGGCGGGAATCGTGCGCAGGTCTTCCACCTCGAGCGCCGGGCCGGCGTCCAGTGGGGCAATGGCCTGCTCACCGTCGGCGGTCAGCCGCAGGCGCAGCATGGGGTGGCGGCGAGAGACCTGTGCCAACGCCTGCTCCAGGCGTTCGACCTCCAGGGCAGGGCCCTCGAACTCGACGTACAGGTGCGCCGCCACGTTCCCCAGTTCGGCGGAGGCGGACCGTCCGCTCCAGCAGGCGGCCTGCATCGACGTCA
>JAQZAY010000244.1 GCA_029239415.1 Pseudomonas sp.
TGCTACACCCGCGGCTGGGTCCTGAACCCCGATGCCTGCGGTTTCCGCGCGGGCTTGCAACGGGCACTGAGCGAGCAAGGGTTGTCGCTGTCGATCAACCTGGAAACCTTCGGTACCGAGCTGCAGCTGGGCCTGGTCGCCAATGACCAGGGCCTGGGCCTGGTGCCCGAGCCGCTGCTGCTGGCCAGCCCCCTGCGCGACCAGCTCGATGTGCTCAGCGTCAGCGACTTCAAGCCGCAAGTCGACCTCTGGCTGTTCCATCCGCGCTACCTGGGCAACCTGCAGGAGCCGGTGGAGCTGTTTGGCAGCGTCACGGCCGGACGCCTCCAGCCTTAAAATGCACATATCGCATATTTATTATTAACCTTGATTCCAATTACATATAATTAGCATAGAATCAAAAAGACTTTTACAGCCTTCATCCATAAGCATACGGTCTTACAACAGACCGTATTCCAGGGATGAGTGCCCGCATGAGTCAGCCCCCTTCCGATAGCACTCTGGCCCAGCCTACCCAGGTCCTGGCCGCCAACGCGCCGCGCTACGACCACAGCGGCGAGCTCCCCCTCACCCTGGCGCATTGATTCCGACTTTCTACACACCGGAGCCCCTGATGAACGCCCTGACCTCCCTGCCTACCGCCCCCCTCAACGTCCGCCAGCGCGTCAGCCCAGAGGAGTGGGAGATTCGCGTCAAGCTTGCCGCGGCCTACCGGCTGGCGGCGCTGTTTCGCTGGACCGACCATATCTACACGCACTTCTCGGCCCGCGTGCCCGGCCCGGACGAGCACTTCCTGATCAACCCGTTCGGCCTGCTGTTCGACGAGATCACCGCCTCCAACCTGGTCAAGGTCGATGTCGAGGGCGAGATCATCGACGACCCGCTGGGGCTGGGCATCAACCAGGCCGGCTATGTCATCCACAGCGCCATCCACCGCGCCCGCCACGATCTCAAGGCCGTGCTGCATACCCATACCCGCGACGGCACGGCGGTCTCGGCGCAGCGCGATGGCCTGCTGCCGATCTCCCAGCATGCCCTGGCCTACTACAGCCGCGTGGCCTACCACGCCTACGAAGGCGTTGCCCTGGACCTGGACGAGCAAGAGCGCCTGCTGGCCAACCTGGGCACCAGCAACATCCTCATCCTGCGCAACCATGGCCTGCTCACGGGGGGCATCAGTGTCGAGCATGCCTTTCGCGAACTGCATGGGCTCGAGCGTGCCTGCAATATCCAGGTCGCGGCGCAGGCCGGTGGCAATGTCGAACTGTTGCATGCCTCGCCCCAGGCCATCGCCAAGGTGCACGAGCAGTCCAGGCGCTTTTCCGATGGGCTGGGCCAAGGCATCCAGCGCCACTGGGATGCCCTGATCCGCCAGCTGGACCGCGAAGGCCAGGACTACAAGGACTGATCCCGCGCAAGCGCCCCGTATCGACAAGGACATGCCGTGGTGGTCCTACATGGGCTGGAGAATAGTCCTACAGCTTGCGGCGGACCGATCTGACATTCTAGGGGTGGTAGGCCTAGGTAGAGGGAAATATCCTACGGCTTCTGTCTGCTCGCGTCTGATTGTCCTGGAAAGGTGCTCCCACTAGGCTTCGAAGGTCGCTGAATGTTCAGTGATCGGGTGTGGAAACCTGGGCATAGCGTGCATGTATGGACAGCTGCCTTTATGGCGGTTGTACGCGGGAGGCGTAATGGCCTGCCGGGAATCTGCACGCTCGCCCGGTTTTCCACCCCGCGTACAGCTGCCACCCTTTCGTGTGGAAACAGAGGGCGGCACCTCAGACATGAGCGTTGCCTATGAAAAAGTCCGTTCCAGACCCTCCAATCGATCTGTCGCTCAAATTCCAGGTCCCACCGGGGACCACCTTGGCGGCTGCCATCATCAAAGCCAGGTGTGCATCCAGGACGTCCTCTTGAACGCCTGCCAGTATTTCCTGCTGTCCTACAATTCGGTTCAGAAAGCCTACTGGGAATGCCCCGAAGGGGAGCTCAAGCATACCCTGGCCAACAGCATGCAGAGCCTCGAGATTGCCTGGGGCCAGGTCGATGCGTTGGTGACGGCACTGAACAACGCACCACCCCCTGGCAGACCGGGATTCAGGTTCTGCGGGCCTGTCGCGGCCGCAGAACCTGTCTGAATCCATTGCCTTGCCCTCTAAAACCACTGCCCTGCGATTGCGCCAGCGCAGCGGGCGGGTTGTGTTCCGACTCAGGGCTCGATCCGCAGCCCCAGGCTTTCGCGCAGCGTTGTTCCTTCGTACTCGGTGCGATACACCCCGCGCTCCTGCAACAGCGGCACCACCTCCTGGGTAAACCGGCGGAACTGCTCTGGATGCCCGATGTAGATGTTGAACCCGTCCAGCGCCCGTGCCTCGAACCATTCGGTCATCTTCGCCGCGACAGTCTCGGCCGACCCCGTAAACGCACCCGGTCGCAACTGCCGGCCGAACTCGACGGCCTGGCGCAGGGTAAAGCCCTTGTCCCGCGCCTGGTCGGCAATACGCTTGGCGTTGGTGAAGAAACTGCTGCGCGCCGCCTCCAGGCTCTCCTGCGGAAACGGTGCATCGAGATCGTACTGGCTGAAATCATGCCAGCCAAAGTTGCGGCCAAACTCCTTCAGGGCCAGCTCGAAGCTGTGATCGACCTGGTGATAATGCCGCTCGATCTCGCGCGCCTGTTCATCGCTGTCACCGACATATATCTCGGCACCCGGCAACACCAGCAACTGCTCGGGATCACGTCCAAGCCTGGCCGCCCGTTCCTTGATATCGCGATAGAACGCCTGTCCCTGCTCGACGCTGGCCGCGTGGGTGAACACCACATCGGCCGTGGCCGCGCCCAGTCCACGCCCCTGCTCGGAGTCGCCCGCCTGGAAGATCACCGGCTGCCCCTGGGGCGAGCGCTGGATATTCAACGGCCCGACCACCGAGAAATGCTCGCCCTTGTGGTTCAGCGCATGCAGCTTGGCCGGATCGAGGAACTGCCCCGTGGCCCGGTCGCGGACGAAGGCGTCATGCTCGTACGAGTTCCAGAGTCCCTGGACCACCTGGACATGTTCCTGCGCGCGGCCGTAGCGGGTGTCGTAGTCGTAGTGCTCGTCGCGGCCATAGTTGCCCGCGGTGCCGGCATCTCCACTGGTCACCACGTTCCAGCCAGCGCGCCCTTTGCTGATCAGGTCCAGTGACGCCAGGCGGCGGGCCACGTTGTAGGGTTCGTTGTAGGAGGTGGTCAGGGTGCCGACCAGCCCCAGGTTGCGCGTGCTTACCGCCAGCGCCGAGAGCAAGGTCAGCGGTTCCAGGCGGTTGAGGTAGTGCGAGGGCGAACCTTGGGTGATGAACTGGCTGTCGACGATGAATATCAGGTCGAACAGCGCGGCCTCGGCCTGGCGGGCGATGTCGATGTACCAGTCGATATTGACGCTGGCATCTCTGGGCAGCTCGGGGTCGAGCCACAGGTTGTGCCGGCCCGGGCCGCCGCAGCCCATGGTCAGTGCGCCCAGCTTGATCTGTCGCTTGCTTGTCTGGCTCATGGCTTGGCCTGTGCGGTGGCGGGTTGCAGGGCGGCGCTGAACGAGGTGTCGAACAGGTTTGCGGCCGGGTAGGACTTGATCAGGCCGAGGCCGGCGAAGAAGTCGACGGTCTTCTGCGCCTCGCTGACCACCTTGGGATCGAGCGGGGCCACGTCGGTCCGGGCGCGAGCGAACCACACGCGGGCGATGTCGCGGTCGGCGCGGGTGCGCTTGGCCCAGGCGTCGGCGTAGGCCTCGGTGTGCGCAGGGTCGCTCAGGGTCCAGTCGCGGGCCCTTTTCAGCCGCTGCAGGAAGTCGTTGATCTGCGGGCGCTTGTCGTCCACCGCCCTGGTGCTTGCCACCACGAAGCTCTGGGCCGGGATCAGCCCCTCGGCCGTGGCCAGGACCCGTGCGCCCTGGCGTTCCTGCTGGGTGACGTAGGGCTCCCAGGTGGCGATGACGTCCACCGAGCCGCCGTCCAGGGCATGCGAGGCGTCCAGGGCACTGAGGTAGCGCAGCTCGAGGGCATCGCGCGGTACGCCGGCCTTGTCCAGCGCGCTGAACAGCAGCTGCTGGCTCCAGGAGCCTTTCCAGATGGCGGCACGCTTGCCGCGCAAGTCTTCCAGGCTGTCGATCGACGAGTCCTTGCGCGCCAGGATGGCTACCCCTCCCAGGTTCTGCCGGGTGACGGCGATCACCTTGATCGGCGCGCCCAGGGCACCGAGGAACAGCGGCGGTGCATCGCCAAGCAGGCCCAGGTCGAGGCTGCCGACATTGAGCGCTTCAGCCACGGGCGAGCCTGCGGTGAACTGTTTCCACTCGAGGGTATAAGGCAGGTCGTCGAGCACGCCGGCCGCTTCCATCACCGCGCGAGTGTTGAAGCTCTGGTCGCCGACCACCAGGGTCTGCGCCGCGGCGGCGAAGCTGATCGAGGCCGCCAGTACGCCGGCCGCCAGTTGTTTGATGTAGCGCACGCGAATTCTCCAGGTGTCATTCGGACACGTCAGGTTGGAGCCGATCCGCGCGTGCGGTCTCGTCAGTGAAGAAGGTTGGGATCTGTCAGGCAGTGCGTCGCGCCTGGCGCCGGGCGACCTTGGCGCGGGTCAGCGGCAGCAGTTCGCGGCCATATTCCTCGGCGTCCTCCACGGGGTCGAAACCGCGGATGAGGAAAGTGCTCACGCCCAGGTCGTAGTAGGCCAGCAAGGCATCGGCGACCTGCTCGGCGGTGCCGACCAGCGCGGTGGAATTGTGACCACCGCCGACCAGGGCAGCGATGCCGGTCCACAGGCGTTCATCGACGCGCTCGCCCTTGGCCACGGTTTGCAGCAGGCGCTGCGCGCCAACACTCTGCGGCTTGTTGGCGATCACCGGGCCGGCACGCTCGAGCCGCGCGCGGGCCTGGCCAAGGATGCCCTCGGCCTTGGCCCAGGCCGCCTCCTCGGTGGCGGCGATGATCGGCCGAAACGACACGCTGAACTGTACCTGGCGGCCGTGGCGCGCCGCCTGCTGGCGCACCCGGGCGATGGTTTCGGCGGTCTGTTCCAGCGACTCGCCCCACAGGGCGAAGACGTCGGCGTGCTTGCCGGCCACTTCCAGCGCGGCCTGCGACGAGCCGCCGAAATAGATCGGCAGGTGTGGCTGCTGGATCGGCTTGATCGCGGAGAAGGCGTTTTCGGCCTGGTAGTACTGGCCGGCGTGGTCGAAGGGTTTGTGTTCGGTCCAGACCTTGCGCACCACCTCGAGAAACTCGTCGGTACGGGCATAGCGCTGGTCGTGGTCGAGGTAGTCGCCCTCCTTGCGTTGTTCGGTGTCGTTGCCGCCGCTGATGACATGCACGGCCAGGCGGCCATCGAGCAGGTGCTCCAGGGTAGCCAGCTTGCGCGCAGCCAGCGTCGGGGCGACGAAGCCTGGACGGTGGGCCAGCAGGAAGTTGATGCGCGAGGTGGCCTGCCCCGCCAGCGCGGTGACCAGGAAGCCATCTGGCTGATCGGACCAGTAGCCGACCAGGATACGGTCGAAACCGGCTTGCTCATGAGCCTGGGCAAGGCGGGTGATGTAGGCCTTGTCGAAGACCGGGCCTGTTGGCTCGTGGATCTCCGAAGACAGCCGGTGGCCGATCATGCCGATGAATTGAACGCTCATGGGAGATACCTTGGGTTCGTGGGCTGGGGCAAGGTTAGATGCTTTGGCGCTAAAAGAGCGCT
>JAQZAY010000245.1 GCA_029239415.1 Pseudomonas sp.
CGTGCGCATGCCTTCGGCGCCCCACGGGGTGGTCACGCTGGGGGTACCGCAAAGCATGGCATCGAGCAGCTTGCCCTTGATGCCGGCGCCAAAGCGCAGGGGTGCCAGGGCCACCCGCGCCTGACCGACCACCTGCAGGGCGTCCGCTGCCCAGCCCTTGACCAGAAAACCGTGTGCAGGGTTGTGCAGGGCCGTGGCCTTGGGCGGTGTGTAGGCGCCGTACACATGCAGCTCGGCCCGAGGCAGTCGCTTGCGGATGCGTGGCCACACTTGATTTTTCAGCCACAGCACGGCGTCCCAATTGGGCGCGTGACGAAAGTTGCCGATGCACACGAAGTTCGCGCGCTGCTCGAAATCGAGAGGAGGCGTGGGCAATGGCTCGACCATCAAAGGACAGTCGTGGAGCAGATCGGGCGGCACGCCGAAACGCTCCACCAGCAACTGCGATTCGAAGGGCGAGATCATCAGGCTCAGGTCGCAGCGGAAGATAGCTGCGACTTCGCGCTGGGTGACGTCGGCCTCGCTCATGTGCTGGTAGAGGATGTCGGGCGATATGTCGAACAAAGCAGTGAAGTCGTTTTCATCGTCACTGGCTTGCAGACGTTCCTTGAGCAGGCACTGGCGGGCGTCGCGCAAGCTTTGCAGGTCACAGGTTTCGAGCACACGCACGGCTTGCGGACAGTGCAGCTCCACGCGCCAGCCGAACTGTTCTTCCATCATGAAACGGTCGAACAGCACCATGTCCGGCTGCAAGGCGCCGACGAAACGGTCGAAGCTGTCGTTGTTGAGTTCGATGGTCTGCTCGGCGATGCCCAGCGCCGCCAGATCGGCCTTGTGCTCGCCGACCTTGGCGGGGCTGGCGAAGGTGACCTGCCAGCCCTGGGCCACGAAGCAGTGCAGCAGCTGCATCATGTGCCCGCCGGCCGCCGATGAGGTGGGCTCGGGCCAGACATAGCCGATGACCAGAACGCGTTGAAAGGGCATGAACGAGACTCGGGGAAAAACCGGGCGCGTATTAGGCCATGATTACCCGCCGTGGTGTAGCGGCAGGCAGGCTTCAGGCCGCCAGCATGCTCTTGACCTTGTCGCGCAACTGGTCGATGGAAAACGGCTTGCCGATACTGCTCATGCCCGCTGGCACGTCGAGGGCTTCGGCGTAGCCGCTGGCAAACAGTACTGGCAGTACCGGGCGCAGAGCGCGCGCCTTTTGGGCCAATTCCTTGCCATCCATGCCGGGCAGACCCATGTCGGTCATCATCAGGTCGATGGTCTTGGCGGCATCTTCGAGAAATTTCAGGGCGCCCGGTCCGTCCTCGGCTTCCAGTACCTCGAACTCGAATTCCTCCAGCACGTCCACGATCAGCATGCGGACGATCGCGTCGTCTTCGACGACAAGAATGGTTTTGGCGGTATCGGACATCGTTCGGATCCTGGTCGGCAAAGGGCGCAGACGGCGCCGAGCCGTCATTTCGCAGATATCGATGCGCCTCTGGGCGACGAGCACCTGGGAGGCAGGGCGCCATCATAAAGCATGGGTCGGGGTCAGACCATGCCTGCGGAGCCATTAAACGAGACTGTTCCCACGTTTAGATATGAAAATTCTTACAAGACGTACGGAAAAAACCTAACTCTTTGATCGAATTGCGGCAAAATCCCCCGCCTCGATTACAGGATCCGGGTCCAAGGACATGAACAAACCCTCTTCGATCGACGAGCAAAGCTTTCGTCGGTTGCTCAGTCGAAATGTCGGCCTGCCGCTGGGCGTCGGCGTGCTCAGCGCCGCCGTGTTCATCGGCATCATCGTCTACCTGCTGTCCGTGATCGACTGGGTCGAGCACACCGACCGCGTGATCAACAACGCCAACGAGGCGACCAAGCTGTCCATCGACATGGAAACCGGCATGCGCGGTTACCTGTTGTCGGGCGCCGAAGGCTACCTGGATCCCTATGAGCTGGCCAAGCCGCGTCTGGCTGCCGAGCTGCCGGCGTTGCAGGCGTTGGTCAGCGACAACCCGCGCCAGGTCGATCGGCTGACTCGCATCATGGCCCTGCAGAAGGACTGGCTCGACTATGGTGAAGAGCTGATCGCGCTCAAGCGCTCCACCGGCGACTATTCCAGCGTGGTCCAGACCGGCCGCGGCAAGCGCCTGACCGACGCGATCCGCAAGGAATATGAAGGCTTCATCGCCATGGAGCAGCAACTGCGGGTGGAACGCAGCGAGAACGTGTCGCGCACCATCTGGACCTCGGTCAGCCTCTATGTGCTGTTCGTTTTCGTGGTCAGCGCCTTGCTCGCCTATTTCGGCCGACGCGACATGACCGAGCTGTCGACCTCCTACGGTGGCAATCTGGCCGCCTTGCAGAAGGGTGCCAAGCGCCTGCAGGACCAGGCCTGGTTGCGCACTGGTCAGACGCAACTGGCCGAGCAGTTGCTGGGCCAGCAGACGTTGCAGATGCTGGGCCGCAACATGCTGCAATTCTTCGCCCAATACCTGGGCACGGTAGTCGCCGCGGTGTACATCCGCGAAGAACACGGCAACCTGCGCCGCATCGCTTCGTACGGGTTCTCCCGCGAGCGTGAGGTGATGGATCAGGTGCTGATCAATGGCGAGGGCATCGCCGGCCAGGCCGTGCAGCGCAACCGGGTCATTCGTCTGGACGACGTGCCGGCCGATTACCTGCGCCTGAGCTCCGGCCTGGGCGAGGGCGCGGCGCGCAGCGTACTGGTCATACCGACCAGCGACAACGACCACATCAATGCCGTGGTCGAGCTGGGCTTCCTGCGCCCCTTGACCGACCGCGACCTGGAAATCGTCGAATTGCTGGCCGACAACATCGGCACCGCCATCGAAGCGGCGCGCTATCGCCAGCGTCTGCAGGAAGTGCTCGCCGAAACCCAGCAGCTCAATGAAGAACTGCAAGTGCAGCAGGAAGAGCTCAAGACCGCCAACGAAGAGCTCGAAGAGCAGTCACGCGTGCTCAAGGAGTCCCAGGCGTACCTGGAAACCCAGCAGGCCGAGCTGGAGCAGACCAACGAGCAACTGGCCGAACGGACCGAAGCCCTCGGCGAGCAGCGCGATGCGCTGGATCGCAAGAACCTGGAGTTGAACCAGGCCCAGGTGCAGCTCGAAGAGCGCGCCGACGAGCTGCAGCGTTCAAGCCGCTACAAGTCCGAGTTCCTCGCCAACATGTCCCACGAGCTGCGCACGCCGCTCAACAGCTCGTTGATCCTGGCCAAGTTGCTGGCGGAAAACCCCCAGGAAAACCTCACGGCCGATCAGGTCAAGTTCGCCGAGTCGATCTATTCGGCGGGCAACGATCTGCTCAACCTGATCAACGACATTCTGGACATTTCCAAGGTCGAGGCCGGCAAGCTCGACCTGCGTCCGGAAAACAGCAGCGTGCCGCGGCTGGTGGACGGTCTGCGCATGACCTTCGAGCCGCTGGCCGGGCAGAAGCACCTCGAGCTCTCGGTACAGATTCTTCCCGATGCCCCGGCGATGCTCTACACCGATCGCCAGCGCGTCGAGCAGATTCTCAAGAACCTGTTGGCCAACGCCCTCAAGTTCACCGAACACGGCATGGTCGAGCTGCTGGTTTCCGGCCACGCCAATGACGGCATCGCCTTCCAGATTCGCGACACCGGCATCGGCATTGCCGTCGACCAGCAGCAAGCCATTTTCGAAGCGTTCCGCCAGGCCGACGGCACCACCAACCGGCGTTACGGCGGCACCGGCCTGGGTCTGTCGATTTCCCGCGACCTGGCCAACATGCTCGGTGGCTACATCACCGTCACCAGCGAGCTGGGCAAGGGCAGCACCTTCACCCTGGTTCTGCCGCAGCGTTACGAAGAGATCATCGAGGCACCGCGACACGCACCGCAGCCCATGGTCATCGCGCCGCAGCCGGTATCCAACACCCCGGCGGTGATCGAAGCACCGCTGACCGTGGCGCGCTTCGCCGACGATCGCGACAAGGGGCCGTTCACCAAGCGCTGCATTCTGGTCGTCGAAGACGAACCCAATTTCGCCCGCATTCTCTACGACCTGGCCCACGAGCTGGGCTACCACTGTCTGGTCGCACACGGTGCCGACGAGGGCTTCGATCTGGCAGCGACCTTCGTGCCCGATGCGGTGCTGCTCGACATGCGCCTGCCTGACCATTCCGGGCTGACCGTACTGCAGCGCCTGAAGGAACTGGCCACCACCCGGCACATCCCGGTGCACGTGATCTCGGTCGAGGACCGGGTCGAGGCGGCCATGCACATGGGCGCCATCGGCTATGCGGTCAAGCCGACCACGCGTGATGAACTCAAGGAAGTCTTCGGCCGCCTGGAAGCCAAGCTCACCCAAAAGCTCAAGCGCATTCTGCTGGTGGAAGACGACGACCTGCAGCGCGAAAGCATTTCCCTGCTGATCGGCGACGACGACGTCGAGATCACCGCCGTGGGCTTTGCCCAGGAAGCGCTCGACCTGCTGCGCGACAACGTCTACGACTGCATGATCATCGACCTCAAGTTGCCCGACATGCTCGGCGGCGACCTGCTCAAGCGCATGTCCAACGAGGAGATCCGCTCGTTCCCGCCGGTGATCGTCTACACCGGACGCAACCTGACCCGCGACGAAGAAACCGAGCTGCTCAAGTACTCGCGCTCGATCATCATCAAGGGCGCGCGCTCGCCCGAACGTCTGCTCGACGAAGTGACCCTGTTTCTGCACAAAGTCGAATCGCAGTTGTCCCATGAGCGGCAGAAGATGTTGAAAACCGCCCGCAGTCGCGACAAGGTCTTCGAGGGCCGCAAGATCCTCGTGGTCGACGACGACGTGCGCAATATCTTCGCCTTGACCAGCGCCCTGGAACACAAGGGCGCCATCGTTGAAGTGGGCCGTAACGGCCGTGAGGCGATCGACAAGTTGAATCAGGTCGAGGACATCGATCTGGTGTTGATGGATGTGATGATGCCCGAGATGGACGGCTACGAAGCGACCCGCGAGATCCGCAAGGATCCACGCTGGCGCAAGCTGCCGATCATTGCGGTGACCGCCAAGGCCATGAAGGACGATCAGGAGCGCTGCCTGCAGGCCGGCTCCAATGACTACCTGGCCAAGCCCATCGACCTGGACCGCCTGTTCTCCCTGATCCGCGTCTGGTTGCCGCAACTGGAGCGCATGTAGTGAGTGATTCCCCGGCCGATCAGTCGTTGCAACCGGCTGCCGAACGCCATATCGATATCGAGATTCGGCTGTTGATCGAGGCGATCTACCTCACCTACAGCTACGATTTCCGTGACTATTCCGGCGCTTCGGTGAAGCGCCGCATTCTGCACGCCCTGCGGCAGATGGAGTGCGGCAGCGTCTCGTCGCTGCAGGCGCGGGTGCTGCACGAGCCCACGGCGTTCATGGAGCTGCTGCAGTACCTGACGATTCCGGTCAGCGAGATGTTCCGCGATCCCGAGCACTTTCTGGCCTTGCGCCGCGAAGTGGTGCCGCTGCTCAAGACCTATCCGTCGGTGAAGGTCTGGATCGCCGGCTGCAGCACCGGCGAGGAGGTCTACTCGATGGCCATCCTGCTGCGCGAGGAGGGTCTGCTCGAACGCACCATCATCTACGCCACCGACATCAACCCCACCTCCCTGGAAAAGGCCAAGCAAGG
>JAQZAY010000246.1 GCA_029239415.1 Pseudomonas sp.
CATGCAAGGGGTCTGGTGCTACCGCTGCCACTGCGCCAAGGATACATCCCCTTGTCGCGGCTCCTGGCCTTCAACCTGCGTCATCTGCTCATACTCCATTTCCAGCCATGCTCGCTTGAGGTAGCGCCGTATGCGGATATCGCGCGACTGCGCCGCGCGAATGCCATCGAGGACCAGTCCGACCACCACCGCCGCCGAAGCGACGGCCCAGATGTACCACAGGCCCTGGTCCGCCCAGTTGGCGCTGGACTGGATGTAGTTGATGAACAGGCCGATCAATACCGAGATCAAGGCGACCGTGACGAAGTGCTGGTTGATGAGGAAGGGCTTGGGCAGCGGGCCGAGCGTCTCCGAGTATTCGGCAATCGCCTTCAACTGAGCGACCGTATACCCCTCCTCCCTCATCCGCTGCCTGAACAGCGCATAGCAGAGAAAATCCAGGCGCTTGGACACTGGCTGCCTGGAGATGCTGTACTGGGCGTACTCATGAGGATAGCGCCGTGCCGCGATGCGCTCCATGGCGCTCAGGCACAGCAGCATCAGCACCGAGATGGCCAGGAGACAGACGAAGGGCCATACCGGCAACGCCACACGGTACAGTGAAGCGGCCACGGCAATCATCAGCGCGAAAGTCATGATCAGTGGCACCAGCTCGCGCTTCGGCCCGCCACGCCACAACCTTGCCGGGCTGAGGGCGCGGTTGGCGTGGACATAGTCGCGGGTGACGTTCAACCAATGCTTGTGCACGAGGGTGGCCTCCTTGTAGGTGAAAAGCGCACGCTACGCTACAAGGCTCCTCAAAGTATGCAGGACATTTCCTAAAGTTGGCCGCCGTGCAAATGGACATTCGCAGCGGGAACGCCTCCTGGAGAGACGGGGTCCATCAAGCAATGACTCGCAGAGATGCGTTATAGACGGTGTTCAACGTCTGCAATCTCCTCCTGTTTCCTTTCCCGATGCCGGATGCAGCCCAGATGACAACCCACAACCTCACCATCACCCGCGCCACCGAAGCCGACCTGGACGGCATCCTCCAGCTGCAGGCCGAAAACCAGCTCGACCATGGCGGCGCGCTGGCGTCCAGCCTGTCGCCCGCGCGCATCCTGGCCATGCTGCTGGCGATGCCGGTGGTCGTGGCGCGCGACGGCGACGAGATCATCGGCTTCCTGCTGACTGCCGCCCGCGACATGAACGACGACTACCCCCTGGTCAAGGCGATGCTCGAAGCCTATCCGGCGTCGGAGGACACCTACATCTACGGGCCGATCTGCGTCACCGAGCACGAGCGCGGCCATGGCCTGGCACAGCTGATGTTCGACGAACTGTGCCGCCTGGAGCCCGACCGCGAGGGCATCCTGTTCGTTGGCAAGAACAACGAAGCCTCGATGCACGCCCACCAGAAAATGGGCATGCGGGAGGTCGCCACCTTCATTCATGATCAAAGCGAATTCGCGGTGTTTTCCTTCAGGGGCAAGCCTGCAGTTCCCGCGGCGCCCTGATGGCAACCCCAGGGCACCTTTGGCCCCTGGCCGAAGTCTCAGACAATACCTTCCTTCTGCTCACACAAGGCCTCCCCCATGCAACGTTTCGCCAAACTGCTGTTGCCCCTGCTAGTGGCCAGTGCCCTGGTCGCCTGCGGTCAGAAGGAGGACCGCGAGGACAAGATCGTCGCCAACCTGCCGATCCAGCAAGCCTACGAGAACAATGTCGAGAAAATGGCGAGCGTGCTCGAGCAGACCCACCCGCGCGTGCCGAAGGAGCAGATCAAGGAAGTGCTGCGCCGCCACCTGACCGTCCAGGACCAGCACCAGGACCTGTTCAAGCTCTACAGCGAGAAGAACTTCACCGACGAGGAGTTCGACACCCTTGTCGAAGTCACCCACGACCCGGTGAAGGCGCGCGACCTGAACAGCACCGAAGAAGGCAAGCGGCTGAGCACCAAGCTCACCAAGCTGATGATCGAAAGCGCCGAGGACCCTCAGACCCAGGCCAAGGCGACCCAGCGCATGCAGCAGGTGGAAAAAGACCTGGCGGCGCTCGAGAAGGCCACCCCATGACCCACCCGCGCCTGGGCTTCGCCTGCAAATACCGCCACAGCCTGCACAGCCTGTCGGTCAAGCAGCTGGAGGTCATCGAAAAGGCCTTCAACCCGCGTACCACGACCTTGCGCTGGCTTTCGGGAGTGACGGCGCAGGCGGCACGGGCCAAGTTGGCCGAGCTGGTCGAGCACAACCTCGAGTCGCAGCTGCGCCTGATCGACTACGTGGCGGGGCTGCCGCCGGTGCTGCACATGCTCCGGCTCAGCAGCGACCTGCTGCCGCTCTACAGCCACCCTGACGTGGTGCATTTCTACCAGGACCCAGCCATGCAGGCGCGCCTGCAGACAGGGTTCGCCGCGATCGGAGACCGCGCCCGCGCCGCCGACATACGCCTGTCGTTTCACCCGGGCCAGTACTGCGTGCTGGGCTCGGACAAGCCGCACGTGGTCGAGAACAGCATTGCCGAGTTCGAGTACCACGCGGACATGATCCGCATGATGGGCTATGGCCAGCGCTTCCAGGACTTCAAGTGCAACGTGCACATCGCCGGACGCCTGGGCGCCGAAGGCACGCGCGCGATCTGGCCAAGGCTGTCGCTGGAGGCGCGCAACACCATCACCTTCGAGAACGAGGAAAAGACCTACGGCGTGAACGACTGCCTGCAACTGGCCGACCTTGCGCCGGTGGTGCTGGACATCCATCACTGCTGGATCAACGAGAACGACTACATCGGCCCAGATGACCCTCGCGTGTCGCGCATCATCGACAGCTGGCGCGGGGTGCGCCCGGTGATGCACTTCTCGCAGCCGCCCGAGTCGCTGATGGACGCAGGCTTTACCGCGCAGCAGAAGCTGGAGATGCCCGCGCTGCTGGAAAAGGTCAACAAGCGCGACCTCTACCTGCACAGCGCACGCATGTGGAACGACTGGACCAACCGCTACGCGCTGCAATTCCTCGATCGCTTCGACATCATGTTCGAGGCCAAAGACAAGAACCTGGCGACGCTGGAATTCTACCTGCGTTACGGGGATGCCCTGCCGGACCGCTGAGAGGCGGTCCGGCAGGACACACTTACTCGTCGCTAGGCTTCAACGCCTTCTCGCCGATGTCGTGCTCACCCAGCTTTTCCCTCACCGCATGCACCAGCTTCGGCGAAACCGCCGAGCCGTTGTTCGACCAGCCCTGGCGAACGAAGGTGGCGAGCTCGGCCACTTGCGCATCATCCAGGCGCTGGGCGAAGCCCGGCATTGGCAGCACCGAAGGCGCACGCTCGGTGGAAGGCGTCTGCGCACCCGCCAGGATCACGTGGACCAGGGCCGTGGCGTTCTCGGCATTGACGATCGAGGCACCGTCCAGGCGTGGGAACACCTGCTCGGCACCCTTGCCGGAAACGAAATGGCAGGCGCCACAGTTGTCCAGGTACAGGCGCTGGCCGAGGCTCAGGTCCTTGGCGGCGGTGAGCTTGGCCGTGGTAGCGTCGCTGCGCTCGGTCACCTGGGCATGCACGGGCTGACCCTCCGCAGCCAGTGACTTGAGGTAGACGGCCATGGCCAGCAGGTCTTCATCGCTCATGTGCGAGGTGCTGTTGGCGACCACGTCCTTCATTTCACCGGCGACCGAGGCCTTGCTGTTGCGCCCACTGCCCAGGTACTCGACGATGTCCTGCTCGGACCAGTGCTGCATGCCGCGCAGCGCGGGTACCGCCCAGCCATTGAGCTCGGCACCGGTCAGGTAGCCGCTGGCCCGCTCGTCGAGGCCTTTTTCCTGCATGGTCAGGGCACGCGGCGTGTGGCACGAGCCACAGTGGCCAAGGCCTTGCACCAGGTAGGCGCCCCGGGCGAGCTGCGCGTTGGCGTTGGCATTGGCCGGGGACGCTGCGGCCTCGGGCTCGGGCAGCGGCGAGAACAGGCTGCGCCAGTAGGCCAGCGGCCAGCGGATCGACAGCGGCCAGGGGATGTCGTTGGCCTTGTTGGCCTGTTCGACCGGTGCCACGCCTTGCATGAAGTAGGCGTACAGCGCCTGCAGGTCGGCGTCGCTGACCTTGGCGTAGGACGGATACGGCATCGCCGGGTACAGCGCGCTGCCATCGTGGCCGATGCCACGGCGCATGGCGCGCTCGAACTCGCCGTAGGTCCAGCCGCCGATGCCGGTGGCCTTGTCCGAGGTGATGTTGGTGGAGTAGATCGTGCCGATCGGCGACTCGATACCCAGACCGCCAGCAAAGGGCTTGCCCCCATCGTGGCTAGTGTGGCAGGCGACGCAGTCACCGGCGCGCGCCAGGTATTGGCCCTTGCTCACCAGCTCGGGTGTAATGGCCTGGGGCAGTTGCGCGGTGGCGTCGCCCGTACGGTTGAGCACGAGGCTCATCGCCCAGGCCAGCAACGCGACCAGCACGGCCAGCACCAGCAAGACCAGCAGTAAGGAACGGGACTTGGATTTCATCTGCGCGCTCCTCATGCCTGCACCAATGGACCAGGATTCTTGATGTACTGGTCCTTGATCGCCTGGGCGGCGAACAGGGTCAGTGCGCCGATCAGCGCGGTGGGGTTGGCCTGGAAGTTCTGCGGGAAGGCGTTGCCGCCCGGCACGAACACGTTGTGTACGTCCCAGCTCTGCAGGTAGCGGTTGAGCGCGCTGGTTTGCGGCGATTCACCCATGATCGCGCCGCCCACGTTGTGGGTGGAGACGTACTTGGTGATGTCCCAGTGCGAGTCCATCGACAGGAAGCTCTCGCTGTAGCTGTCCGGGCCAAGTTCCCGGGTGATGTCCTGAACGATGGTGCGCAGGTACTGCTGCAGCTTCAGCTCGTTCTGCTTCCAGTCGAAGGTGATGCGCAGCAACGGCTGGCCCCAAGGGTCCTTGTAGTTCGGGTCGAGGTCCAGGTAGTGGTCGCGGTACGACATGCAGCCAGTGGAGATGCTGATCTTCATCGAATGGCCGTACCAGTCCTGCATGCCCTCTTTCCAGGCTTGCCCCCACTCCGGGGTGCCGCTGGGCAGCGCGGTGCCGATCGGCGTGCCGGTGGCCTGCGAGCTGTGGATCTTGGCGCCGCCGATGACGCCGTGGGCCGGGCCATCCCAGTTGCCTGGGGAAATGTCGTTGAACATCTGCCCGGTGGCGCCCGCCGTGGCGAACGGGTTGAACTGCTTGTCCTTGAAGAACAGCGTGTTGCCGCCGACGCTGAGGAAGGCGTAGTTGCGCCCGATGGTGCCGGTGCCGGTCAGCGGGTCGTACGGCTTGCCGATGCCCGACAGCAGCATCAGGCGCACATTGACGAACTGGAAGCCCGCCAGCACGACGATCTTCGCCGGCTGGAACACTTCATTGCCCTGGGCGTCGGCATAGGTCACGCCCTTGGCGGTCTTGCCGTCGGCGTGCAGGTCGACGCGCAGCACGTTGGCCTGGGTGCGGTAGTCGAAGTTGGGCATGCGCTTGAGCGCGTCCATCACTGCGGTCTGCGGCGAGGCCTTGGAGTAGTTCAGGCACGGATACTTGCTGCAATACCCGCAGTAGTTGCACGGCGCGATCTGGTTGCCGTAGGGGTTTTTCCAGGCGCGCGAGACGTTGGCCGACGGGTTGGGAAACGGGTGGTAGCCCAGCTTGCGCGCGGCGTCGGCGAACATCGTGTTGTTGAGGGTGTCTTCCAGGGCAGGC
>JAQZAY010000247.1 GCA_029239415.1 Pseudomonas sp.
CACCACGCCCATCGCCCTGTCGAACCAGTGGCCCAGGCGCGCGAAGCCCGCGCGCACGCGCTGCTGGCTGAACAACAGTGCGACCAGGCAGAACCACAGGCCGGTGGCCAGGGCCAGGTACACGCCATAGCCGGCCTGGACCAGCAGCGGCGTATGCGGGTTGATCACTACGGTGAACAGCGACAGGAAGAACAGCGTTGCCTTGGGGTTCAGGCCATTGGTCATGAAGCCTGCCACGAATGCCGCGCGCGGGCTGCGCTGCTCCAGCACTGGCTCGACGCTTGCCTCGCCAGCCGGCGCAGGCCCTGCACGCAAGGCCTTGAAACCGATATACAGCAGGTAGGCCGCGGCCAGCCATTTCAAGGCGTTGAACAACACGATCGACTGGGACACGATCAGGCCGATCCCCAGCAGCGAATACCCCACGTGCAGGAAGATCGCCATGCCTACGCCAAAGGCGGTCCAGGTGCCTGCGCGACGGCCATGGGTGACACTTTCTCGCACCACCACGGCAAAGTCCGGTCCGGGACTGGCCACGGCCAGCAGGTGAATCAGCGCAACGGTGAGAAATTCGGCCCAGTACATGGGGTCAAGCTCCTGGTAACAATTAGATACAGCGCAGCGTACTGCGTTGGCCGTCAAAGCGACAGATACAGTTGCCGGCTATCGGTTCGGCCAGTTCCCTCTGCCAATGGCATCCCTTGGCAAAAGACGCTAACGTCTTGGGCTTCCCGTCCTGAGGCCGTGCGCCTCGTTGCCACCGGAGTTTCCATGCCAAGCCCGCGTCGCGCCGTGTTTCTCGATCATCAGTCCCTGGACCTGGGCGATCTTGACCTGAGTCCCCTGGAACAACAGTTCGACAGCCTGCAACTGTACCCGGCGACCGCGCCCGCACAGGTCGCCGAACGCCTGCAGGGCGCGACCGCGGTCATCAGCAACAAAGTCATGCTCGATGCCGCAAGCCTGGCCGCCAACCCGCAGCTCGAACTGATCCTGGTGGCGGCCACCGGCACCAACAACGTCGACCTGAACGCCGCGCGCGCGCAGGGCATCACTGTCTGCAACTGCCAGGGCTACGGCACCCCATCGGTGGCCCAGCACACCCTGGCGCTGCTGCTGGCGCTGGCCACCCGGCTATGCGACTACCGCCAGGCGGTGGCCGAGGGCCAATGGGCCAAGGCCAGCCAGTTCTGCCTGCTGGACTTTCCCATCGTCGAGCTCGAGGGCAAGACCCTGGGCTTGCTCGGCCATGGTGAGCTGGGCGGTGCCGTAGCGCGGCTGGCGGAGGCCTTTGGCATGCGCGTGCTGCTCGGGCAGACCCCCGGGCGTCCACCCCGCGAAGGGCGTCTGCCGCTGGAAGAGTTGCTGCCCCAGGTCGACGCACTGACCTTGCACTGCCCGCTCAACGAGCAGACGCGCCACATGATTGCCGCCCGTGAACTGGCCCTGCTCAAGCCAGGCGCATTGGTGGTCAATACCGCCCGCGGCGGCCTGATCGACGAGCAGGCGCTGGCCGATGCCCTGCGCGCCGGACACCTGGGCGGCGCCGCCACCGATGTGCTGAGCGTCGAGCCGCCGGTCAATGGCAACCCGCTGCTGGCGGCGGATATCCCGCGCCTGATCGTGACCCCGCACAGCGCCTGGGGCGCGGTCGAGGCACGCCAACGCATCGTCGGCCAGCTCGCCGACAACGCGCAGGGCTTTTTCGCCAGCCAGCCGCGGCGCGTGGTCGGTTGAGCGCGGCAGGGCTCTGTTAGACTGCGTCCTTTTTTTCAGGAGGCGTCCATGGACCCGCGCAGTGAAGTATTGCTTCGTCAGGCCGAACTATTCCAAGGGCCGATGCTGCTGGCCGGCCTGCCGGCGGACGATCTGCTCGGCCAGCTGCCGCAGGCCAGCGGCTGGACCTGGCACGCCGGAGACCAGGCGCTGCTCGATAGCCGCTCTGCCGGGCGCAGCCACTACGGCGTGGACGTACCCGAGATAGCCTTCGACGCGGCAGTGCTGTTCATGCCCAAGTCGCGCGATCTGGCGGCCTACCTGCTCGATGCCCTTGCCGCTCGGCTGGGCGGCCGCGAGCTCTACCTGGTAGGCGAAAAGCGTGGCGGCATCGAAGGCGGCGCCAAGCTGCTGCAGGCCTATGGCAAGCCGCGCAAGCTCGACAGTGCGCGTCATTGCCAGCTCTGGCAGGTCACCGTGGAGAACGTCCCCGAGGCTCGTGCGCTGGAGAGCCTGGCCGAACGCTTCGAACTGCCGCTGGAGGATGGGCCGTTGCAGGTGGTGACCTTGCCTGGCGTATTCAGCCACGGTCGCCTGGACAAGGGCACCGCGTTGCTGCTGGAGCACCTGGACAACCTGCCGGTGGGTGATGTGCTGGATTTTGGCTGTGGTGCCGGAGTGCTGGGAGCTACGGTGAAGCGGCGCTATCCCGAGAGCCGGGTGACCCTGCTGGATGTGGATGCGTTTGCAGTCGCGAGCAGCCGCTTGACGTTGGCGGCCAACGGACTCGAGGGTGAGGTCATCAGTGGCGACGGGATCGATGCGGCGCCTATGGACCTGGCGTTGATCCTGAGCAATCCGCCGTTTCATACCGGGGTACACACCCACTATGCGACCTCGGAGACCCTGCTGGCAAAATCGCGCAATCATCTGCGAAAAGGTGGAGAACTGCGGCTGGTCGCCAATAGCTTCCTGCGCTACAAGCCATTGATCGAGCAAGCCCTGGGGAATTGCCAGACGCGGGTCGAGGCGCAAGGGTTCAAGATCTACCAGGCGGTGCGGGGGTAGTTTCTCCCCCGGTTGGGGTGTGCGCTTCTCGCCTTTTCGAACAAATCAACACTTGCCGAAACGGCCCGCCCTAGGCAGAATCCGCTCCGTCCTAGGGGAGTAGTCTCCCGCGAGCGCCCAGCTCGCCCGGCACGCGTCAACATACTTGGCCCTCAGGCCATGGCGCGTGCGACCCATGGTTCGCGCAGACGAACCCAGGGTTTGACAAGACCTATGACACGAACACCTTACCCGGGGCGGGGAGGTCGTACGTGTCATAGCCGTGTCGACCCGCCCCCGTAGGAAACCTGATGCTGGAATCACTGCTCATCCCCACCGCGGTTGTCGCGCTCGCCGAAATCGGCGACAAGACGCAGCTGCTCGCGCTCATTCTCGCCGCTCGTTTTCGCAAGCCTTGGCCAATCATCGCCGGCATCGTCGCCGCCACCCTGGCCAACCATGCCGCGGCGGGCGCAGTAGGCGCATGGGTCAGCGGGTTCTTCAGCGCGACGGTCCTGCACTGGATCCTGGCCGCCAGCTTTGCGGCCACCGCGCTCTGGACGCTCATTCCAGACAAGATGGATGACGACGAAAGCAGCTCCGCACGCCGCTTCGGCCCGTTCGTCACGACGCTGATCGCGTTCTTTCTCGCCGAGATCGGCGACAAGACGCAAGTGGCCACGGTCATGCTCGCCGCGCAGTATCCGCACCTGATCATGGTCATCGTCGGCACCACCCTCGGCATGCTGATCGCCAATGTGCCGGTGGTGCTGGCAGGCAACTTCGCCGCCGACAAACTGCCGCTGACGCTGATCCGGCGCCTGGCGTCGGCCGCGTTCTTCGTGCTGGCGGCGGTGGCGGTATACACGGCCATGAAGGCCAGCGGCTGGGTAGGCTGACCCTGCAGGAGCTGGTCGGGGCCGCGATACGGACCCGACCCTCGGCCTTTCTACTTTTTCGCGGCCTGGTACAGCGGCATGACCTTCGGAATCGCCGCTTCGAGCGATGCAATGCGGCTGCTCGACGCCGGGTGGGTGCTCATGAACTCCGGCTGCGAGCCCCCCGAGGCCTGGGTCATCTTGTTCCACAGGGTGATTGCGGCGTTCGGGTCGAAACCAGCACGGGCCGACAGCTCGAGGCCGATGAGGTCGGCCTCGTTCTCGTTGGAACGGCTGTTGGGCAGGGTCATGGCGTACTGCACCACGGTGTCGGCGACAGCCAGGCTGTCCTGGCCAAGGCCGAGCAGCGCACCGGCGCCCTGGCGGGCTACCTGCACGCCATAGGCCTTGGACATGGCTTCACGCCCGTGCTCGCGCAGGGCATGGGCGATTTCATGGCCCATGACCGCGGCGATCTCGTCGTCGGTGAGCTTGAGCTTGTCGATCAGGCCATTGTAGAAAATGATCTTGCCGCCAGGACCGCAGTTGGCGTTGAGCTCGTCGCTCTGGACCAGGTTGACCTCCCATTGCCATTGCGCAGAATCGGGCCTGAACTGGGGGGCCTGGGCGATCAGGCGGTCGGCGATGGCCTTGACCCGCCTGGCGTTGGCGCTGGTCTTGTCCAGCACGCCCTGGGTCGTGGCTTCGCTCAGGGTCTGCTGGTAGGACTGGGCATACATCTGGTTGACCTCATCGGTCGAGAGCATGCTGAACATGTACTGCTTGCGATCGACGCCCACCGCGCCGCCGCTGGTCGTGTTCACCGCCTGACAACCGGCCAGCAGGATGCTGGCGCCCAGGACGCTGACGACAAATGATCTACGCATGGAGACACTCCCTTTTTACATGCCGGCTATCCTAGGCCGAGTCGCGTGCGTACCGCCATAGCCAGCAGGCAGTTTTTCCATGCGCGGGCAGGCTCATCCAGGCGTCAGGCACTCCGGCGCGTCGAGCTTGGGGTCATTGACGAAATGGGCCAGCACCCGCTCGCGCAGGCTTGGCGGATGGCTGACCAGCAACTCGTGCAGGCGAGGCAACGGGGTCTGCAGGTCAAGCCAGGCCGCCTGGCCCTCGGCATCGAGAATCAACGGGCGGCGCTGGTTCATGGCCGCCTGGGTGACGACCGCGCAGCTCAGCCAGACCTGGTCCTGCACCGGGTAGGCTTCCCAGATGGCAGCGAAATAGAGCGAGGAGCCCTCTCCCGGCGTCAGCCAATAAGGCCGCTTGCGCGCCGTGCCACGCCATTCGTAGAAGCCGTTGGCGGGCATCAGGCAGCGCCGTTGGGCAAACGCCTCGCGAAACATCGGCTGCTCGACCAGTGTTTCGGCACGGGCATGGGCCGGGGTACGCGACAGGTCGGTGAGCCAGGCCGGGGTCAGTCCCCAGCGGGCCCGCGCCAGTTGTGGCTGGCCGTCCAGCTGGCGCTGGATGAGCACCGAGCCGCCGGGGGAAATGTTCCATTGCGCCCGCTGGTCGGCCGGAAAGCCCGGCAGGGCAGCAAAGGCTGGGGTCCAGCGAAACAGGGCGTAGCGTCCACACATGGGCGATAAAAAACCTGGGGTCTTGAACCCTAGCAGATCAGGGTTCCGGGGATGGTCTGCGGTTCGTCGCCGGCAAGGGGCTGGGCAGCATTGTACGCGCCGATGAGCTGATGTGCGTGGTCGGCCTGCTCATCGGCCACCACCAGACCCAGCAGCCCCTGTGGCGGCAGCTCGCCGACAGCACCCACCAGGTCCCGTCCGACCAGGTGCGCCCGGACCCCTTCGCTGGCGAGCATGCCGATCAGCAGCTCGGCCTCGAGCAGGCTCTCTGGATCGTAGATTCGCCGCATCAGTCATCCTCGCGACGTACATCGAGCATCCACTCCTCGCCATGCACCTGCAGGTTGAACAGGATCGGCCGGCAGCAGACCTGGCAATCCTCGGTGTAGGCCTGGTCGCCGCCGGAG
>JAQZAY010000248.1 GCA_029239415.1 Pseudomonas sp.
CCGGGCGACATCGGCCGAAGGCAAAGGGCGTTCCAGGTCGATGGCCTCGGCCGGTTTGTCATCGCGCACGCCGTGGAACACCGCATGGCGCACCAGGCCATCGCGGGTCATCTGCGCGTAGGCGACCTCGGCCAGCAGCTGCGGGCGCAGCCAGTGCACGCCACGGGCCTGGGCGCCGGTGGGTGGGTTGGCCAGAGAGGTACGCGCGGTGTGCAGAGGCGTCAGGCGCTGATGAAGGCTGTCGAGGGTCTCGGCGGTGAACCCGGTGCCGACCCGGCCGGCATAGCGCAGGGTATCGCTGTCCGGGTCATGCAGCCCCAGCAGCAGTGCGCCAAAGCGGCTGCGGCTGCCTTTCGGATCGGTGTAGCCGACGATCACGAACTCCTGACGCTGCTTGCACTTGAGCTTGATCCAGTCCTGGCTGCGCTGGCCGCTGTAGAGACTGTCGGCGCGTTTGCCGATCAGGCCTTCGAGCTGCAGCGAGCAGGCGCTTTCGAGCAGTGAATCGACCGGCTCGTCGAAGTCCTGCGAGTACTTGAGCAACGGGCTGTCGCTCTCGGCGAGCAGGGCCTGCAACGCCTCGCGCCGAGCACTGAGTGGATGCTGGCGCAGGTCCTGGCCGCCGAGAAACGGCAGGTCGAACACGTAGTAGGTGATGGTGTCGCTGCGCGCCGTGTCGAAGGCATTCTGCAGTGCCTGGAAGTCGGCATGGCCGTCGGCATCGGTGACCACCACTTCGCCGTCGAGCCAGGCCGAATCCACCCCCAGCGCCCGCAATGCCTCGACCTGGTGCGGCAGCTTGGCGCTCCAGTCGTTGCCGCTGCGGGTGGACAGCCGAACGTCGTCGCCTTCGATGCGCGCCAGAATGCGGTAGCCGTCGAACTTCACCTCGTAGCGCCAGTCGCCTTCGGGCGGCGCGTCCACCAGCGTGGCCAGTTGCGGTTCGAGCCTGTCCGGTAGCCCGGACTCACCGGCGGTGGCCGGGCGCGGGCGTGCTTTCGAGGTCTTGAGCGAGCGCTTGGCCGGGGAGGAAGAAGAAGCCGGCGTGGCCTTGGACGTGGGCCCCAGGGTACGGTCGCTGATCACGCTGTCCGGCTGGTCTTCGACGATGCGGTAGTCCGACTCGCTGCGCGCCTGGTCGTCATGGGACTTGACCAGCATCCACTGTTCTTTCTTGCCCGCCAGGCGGGTGCGGAACAGGTTCCAGGTCCCGGACAGCTTCTCGCCATTCAGCCGAAAGCGCAGCTTGCCCTTGGCGTAGGCCGCCTGAGGGTCGCCTTCCGGCTCCCAAGTGCCCCGGTCCCAGACGATCACGTCGCCCGCGCCGTAATGGCCCTCGGGGATGTGGCCTTCGAAGGCGGCGTAGTCGAGTGGGTGATCCTCGACGTGCACGGCCAGGCGCTTGACCGACGGGTCCAGCGACGGCCCCTTGGGTATGGCCCAGCTCTTGAGCGTGCCGTCGAGTTCCAGGCGGAAGTCATAGTGCAGGTGGCTGGCATCGTGTTTCTGGATGCAGAACTGCAAGGCATGGTCCGTCGCGTCGTCCTGGGTATCGCCGGATGGTTCTGGCGTGGCGGCGAAGTCACGCTTGCGCTGATATTCCTGCAAAGGCTTGGCCATGATCGCATCCCCGTGCGGTTTGCCTGTCCTGTTTCTGGGAGGCACAGGCCGGGGCCAGAGTTCCCTAGAACGGCCAGTGGCGGCGACCGACAAAAAGTCTGAATCATTGGCCAGGGCAGGGGGTCGATTGTCATGAACCTACTTGATGGAGAGCCGACATGGCCAAGGCAGACGATTCCACGACCTGGACGCCGAGTGAAATTGACACCATCGAGGACCGGATGGGCAGTGTGCATGAACTCGACTTCAACGACTCCGATGAACATGAAGGCCGTGCAGGCGATCTGCGCGATCCCCGTGAAGTGGCCCACGAGTTCCCGGCCGAGCGCGTGGCCGAAAGTGGCATGACCGGCGGCGAAGCCCTGAGCGATACCGTCCAGGAAGACGGCGTGACCCTGGACGACATGAGCCCCGGCACGCTGCTGGACGAAACCGGCGCACGCGACCCCGACGAACTGGGCTCCGGCCGTCCGGCCGACCAGACGTTGACCCACGTGGACGCCGAAGAGATCGGCGGCGGCTTCGGCCTGGACGAGGCCGAACTGGCCCGTTCCAACCCGCTGGACGGCAAGCCGTGGACCGATGACGTGGTAGACACCGACGACACTGAGAGGAACTGACCATGAGCGAACAACGCTGTGCCTGCGCGCACTGCTCGTGCACCGTGGACGCCACCACCGTGACCCAGGGTGACAAGGCCTATTGCTGTGAAGCCTGTGCCAACGGCCACAAGGACAACCAGCACTGTTGCATGAACGACTGCGACTGCGCGGCGGCGGTTCAGCCGGACGAAGAGAAGGTCGACAATGCGCTCGACGAGACCTTCCCGGCGAGCGACCCGATTTCACCGTGAGCCATCGAAGTGGGGCATCGGTCGATGAGCAATGGGCCGCATCGATGCCCCTGCATGCTTGCCTGGACCAGAGGCCTGGCAGGTCCCCGGTACTGAGGCAAGCCTAGAGCGCTCGCGTCATGACCACCGTGTGGCCAGGCCCGTCGGGCGTCTCTGCTGCCCTCGTGTAGCCCAGGCGTTCGTAAAAGCCCACGGCCGTGGTCGACGAGCGCACGCGCAGATAGGCGGCGCCGGCCTCGACGGCATGCACATGAAGGGCGTCGAGCAGCCGTGTGCCGATGCCCAGCCCTTGGCAGTCGGGCTGGATGAACACGGTCCTGACGAACCCTTCAGCATCCAGACTCGCCGTTCCTACCACCTGATCCCCCCGCGTGGCCACCAGCATCCAGCGCTGCTGCAGCATGTCGCCGACTGCCTCGGGCGTGAAGCGTCGGGCCAGCTGTTCGATCGCGGGCGGAGGGTAGTCCGGCGTATCGAGGGCGTGCAAGGCACGGATCACGACGTCGCTGATGGTCGGAGCATCGGCAGGTACGGCACGGCGGATGACAAGGGACATGAAGCCTCCAGGGTGGTCCAGGCTGCGATGGGCGCGGGCCCACGACGCTCGGGCGCGCGATGCGACCCTGCCTGCACAGCCTAGCAGGTCGCCTTGGGGTACGGTGCGCAGCCTCAGCCGCCCCCTGCCTGGATGAAAGCCAACGCCTGTTGGCACGACAGCGGCCTGCGCAGCCGACGCGCCAAGGCAGCCATCAACCCCTGTCGTTCGCACGCCACCACCGCTTCGACCTGGTCACCCGCGCAGAGCACGGCCACGAAGTCCAGCCCCTCGGGGTCACCGACATGCTCGATGTGGTCCCATCGACGCGCATGCCCCAGCACTTCGAGCGTCTTGCCATGCTGATAGGTCCAGAAGAACGGCACGTCCACGTAGCGCCGGTCCTGCCCGAGCATGTTGGCGGCGGCGATCACGCCGTGCTGCTGGGCGACGCGCCAGTGCTCGATGTGCGTCCGCTCACCGCCTAGAGGAAAGCTCACCAGATCGCCCGCTGCCCACACGCCCTCGGCCAGGCGCATGCCGGCGTCCACGGGCAGGCAACCGTCCCCATCGCGCAGTGCCGAGAGCAGGCCGCTGGCCGGTTTCACCCCGGTGCCCAACAGCGCCACCGAAGTCTCCAGGCGCGTACCGTCGGCCAGCATCACCGCTTCGAGCCGTTCGCCGCCTTCGAAGCGCACCGGCTCCGTCGGCCCATGAAAGACCGTACCATGCCTGATATGCAGTGCACGTACGGCGCGACCCAAGCGCTCACCGAGCTGGCGTGCCAGGGGCACTTCATGGCGCGTGACCACGTGCACGTCGGCGCCGTAGCGGCGCAGGGCCGAGGCAGCCTCCAGGCCGATGAAGCTGTCGCCGATCACCACCACCGGCTGACCTGGCTCGACCTGATCGAGCACCCGTTCGGCGTCCTCGCGCGAACGCAGCAGCAGGACGCCAGGCAGGTCTGCCCCTGGCAGCGCAGGACGCACCGGCACGCTGCCGGTCGCCAGCAGCGCCTCGTCGTAGTCGAGGGTCCGGCCCTCGGCCAATAGCAACTGCCGACCGTTCACGTCGATCGACTTGACCTTGCCGCGTACGCGCTCCACATCGGCCGCACGATAGAAGGCTCGCTCCAGCAAGGGCGGCACCTCGTCCGGGCTCATCTCCCCGGCGATGACGAACTTGCTCAACGCCGTGCGATCGTAGGCCGGCGCGGCGTCGGGGTCGATCCACATCAGCCGTCCGGCGAAGCCTTCGGTGCGCAACGTGGCCACCGCCGCCGCGCCCGCTGCGCCTGCCCCGATCACCACAAAGCAACGCCCTCTGGCCCGTGCCGGTGACGAGGGGGTGGGCAAGGGTTGATCCTCGACCCAGACCATGCCGTCCTTCACCTGTACGGGGTAGCGCTTCAGGCCGCGCAAGGCAGGCGGCTGCTCGACGGCACCACTGTCCAGGTGGAATACCGCCTTGTGCCAGGGGCACACCAGCACGCCGTCGCACATTGCCCCCTCTTCGAGTGGCGCACCGGCGTGGGGGCAATTGGCTTCGAAGGCCTTGACCGAATCACCCCGACGCACCAGCACACATTCCTCGTCGCCCACCTGGACGCGGGTCAAGGCAGGGTCGGACAGGGCATCGAGCAGGGTCACGGCGTGCAGGGTCATGGGTGAGCCTCCAAGGCAGATCGACGACAGGGCCATGCTGATGTCGACCGTAGCAAACCAGGCAGCGGTGCACTGGCCTGACGACCGGCAGGGAACGCCCGGCGCAAAGCAGTGCCCACGCTTGAGCACCCTTCGACCTGGAGACGACCCCATGCCCCATTCATTGCCCCCTGAGGCTGCAGTGCCCGCACCGCGCCAATGGCATTTTCACGCCGAGGACGCGATCCCGAACAGCCCTTTGCCCGTCCTGGCCTACACCGTACCCTGGCCGGCAGGCACCGACCTGGGCGAGGCCTTCGAAGCCCTGTTCGCCACGCATGGGTGGACGCCGCTGTGGCGCGCCGGCATTTTCCCGTATCAGCATTTCCATCCCGATGCCCACGAGGCGCTGGGTGTGCTGCGTGGGTCAGCGACGGTGCTGATCGGCGGTGAGCAGGGCCAGACCCTGACGCTGAACGCAGGCGACGTGCTGATCCTGCCGGCCGGCACGGGCCATCGCTGCCTGGACAGCCGAGAGGGGTTCGAAGTGGTGGGGGCCTATCCCCAAGGGCAGGAAACGTTCAGCACACTGAGGGCGGGCAGTGGCGAGGTCGGCCGGCACCGGGCGCGCATCGCCCAGGTGCCGCTGCCGGTCGCCGACCCCGTCATGGGGCCGACGGGGCCTCTGATGACCGCCTGGCGGGCCTAGGCGCCCGTGGTGGGGCGGCGGATGGTCTTGAGCAGGTCGTCGGGGCTGATGTGGCCGACCACTTGGGCCACCGCGCTGCCCGGCGTAGGCAGGTCGATGATGTGCGACTTCATCTTGCCGATGATGTGCATCTCGCACGGCTTGCAGTCGAACTTCAGCGTCAGCACCTCGTCGCCCTGGATCAGCTGCATCGGCGCGACCTTGGTGCGCACGCCGGTGACGCCCTTGGCCTGCTTGGGGCACAGGTTGAAGGAGAAGCGCAGGCAGTGC
>JAQZAY010000249.1 GCA_029239415.1 Pseudomonas sp.
GCCTGACGACGGGCGCGGTGCGGATCCAGATGCAGTGCCAGGCTTTCCAGGCTCAATGGCTTGAACAGGCAGTCGTCCATGCCTTGCTGCAGGCAACGCAGGCGCTCGCGGATCTGCGCGTTCGCCGTGCACCCCAGGAACAGGCATGGCTCCAGGTGCTTGCGACGCTCGTGCTCGCGCACCGCCTTGACCAGCTGATAGCCGTTGATACCCGGCATGTTGCAATCGCTGATCACCACATCGTAGGCACCGCGCAGCCAGGCGCGCAGCCCGGCGGCGCCATGTTCGGCCACGGTCACTCGATGGCCGAGAAACGTCAGTTGGCGCTCAAGCAGCACCCGGTTGGCCGGATAGTCGTCGACCACCAGCACCTGCAACGCCGGCAAGCGACTGCGCGATGTCTCGCGTGCGGTCTGCCGGGGCGCGATCGCGCCGGGAACCGCGTCGAACTGCACCTGCACCCGGGTGCCACAGCCCAGCACGCTGTGCAGCTCCAGCCTGCCCTGCATCAGCGCAGCCAGGCTACGGCAGATGCTCAGGCCCAGACCGGCGCCGACGCGGCTGCCGCGGCCACCGGCAGCCTGTCGATAGGGGGCGCCCAGGCGCGCCAGATCGGTCTGCGCGATGCCCTGCCCGGTGTCTTCCACGCTCAACTCCACCCGTGCACCGCGGGCCTGCGGCCACACGCCAAGGACCACGGTGACCTGACCTTCGCGGGTGAACTTGATGGCATTGCTGAGCAGGTTGGCGATGATCTGCTTGAAACGCACCGGATCGACACTGAGCCAGGTGTCGGGCGCGCCCAGCATGTCGAGCTTGAGCCGCAGATGTTTCTCTCGGGCCTGGGCCTGGAACAGGCCGACGGTTTCATTCGCCAGTTGCCCCAACTGACAAGGCGCAGGCAGCAATTCCAGCCGACCGGCCTCGATGCGGGTGACGTCGAGGATATCGCCGATCAGCGCCAGCAGACCGTTGGCCGACTGCGAGGCGACCTCCAGGGCCGGTTTGTCGAGCATGCCCTGCTCGGCTTTCTTCAGGGCCAGTTCGAGCATGCCCAGCACCGCGTTCATCGGCGTGCGTATCTCATGGCTCATGGTCGCCAGGAAGGTCGTCTTGGCCTGGTTGGCCGCTTCGGCCTGGGCCTGGGCGTCGCGGTAGGCCTCGCACAGGCGCTGGCGTTCGGTGATGTCGACCCACCCGGCAATCAAGCCTTGAATACGACCGTCGACACCGCGGTAGGGCAGCATCCAATGATGAATGATCAGCACATCGCCTGATTGCAGGGTGAGCGTGCGGTCCTCCACCACCGGTTCGCCGCGGTCCATCACCTGCATGTACACGTCCTGGGCAACCTGTGCGTGCGCCTCTTCGAGCAGGCCATAGCCGGTCAGCGGCTTGTTCAGGATGTCCTCGCGCGTCACGCCCAAGGCCTGCAGGTAGCTGGTGTTGCAGTTGATCAGGCGCGCTTGGCGATCGCGGATGTAGATCGGATGGGGAGTGCCGTCGATCATCACCCGCATGAACTCCAGTTGCGTGGTCAGGGCACGCTCGGCATCCACGCGCTGGCGGATCAGGCGCTTGAGGTAGCTGACCCAGCCCAGTGCCAGCAACAACAGCAGCAAGGCTGCGGCAAACCCTTGCATGATCGCCCAGCGGTAGCGTTGCCACAGACCGTCGGTGACGATCATTTCAGTGCGCCAGTGACGGGTCAGTTCGCTCATGTGCGGCGGTGGGATGTCCTGCAGGGCGCTGTCGAGGATCGACTGCAGCACTTGAGCCCGAGGCGATACGGCGAAGGCGAAATGGACCGGCGCCAGTGGCAGCGCCACACTGATGCGCAGCCGGTTGCGATACTGTCGCGCGATCATGTAGCGCGCGGCGATCAGGGGCAGCACCGCCGCCTCAGCGTGGCCGCGGTCGAGCATGGCCAGCGCCTCGGCCGTACTGACCGCGTCCAGCCGGGTGATCGAGGGGTAGTTTTCCTGCAGCCATTCATGCACGCGGCTGCCCTCCACCAGCACGACGCGCTTGCCGCTCGCCTGCTCCAGCGAGACCAGGCCTCGCGCGCCCTCGCGGGTAACCAGTACCGGCGAGCTGCTCAGGAAACCTCGGCTGAATGCCAGGCGGGTCTGCCGCTCGGCGCTGGGGATCATGGCCGCGATCAGATCGGCCTCGCCGCGTTCGATCATTTCGCTCATACGTGTCAGCGAAGTGCCCTCGATCACCTCGATGGCCAGCCCGGTGCGCCGGGCAATCTGTTGCAGCACGTCAGCCGCCACCCCGGCGAAGCGGCCCTGATCGTCGCGGTAGCTGACCGGCACGAAACGCGGATCCATCAGCACCCGCAGTTCGCGACGTCCGGCCAGCCACTGCCGCTGTGCGGCGTTCAAGGTCAATGCCACCGGCTCCGCCACGTCCGGGCGCTCGACGCTCCAGCGGCGCAGGATGGTCGCCCGCGCGTCGTCGGGTATGGCCGCCAGGGCCTTGTCCAAAAGCCGCAACAGGCGCGCATCCTGCGGGCCGACGGCAAAGCCGAAGGCATGCCCTTCGATGCCCTCGGCCGATTGCAGCCGCAACGCAGGCAACTGGCTGCCATCGGCCTGGTAGACCATCGCCAGGGCCCCGCCGACGTACAGGTCAGCCTGCTGATACGCCACGGCCGCCATGGCGTTCAGGGGGGTGGGATGGAACTGCAGCTGAGCGGTCGGGAAGCGTTCGCGCACCTCGCTGGGCGAGACATGGTCCCGCACCAGGGCCACGCGCACCGGCGAGGCAGGATCGGCATCCAGCGCCCACTCCCGGCGCGTGGCCAGCACAGGCCGATCGCCGATATAGGGGTTCGAGAGCAGCAGCCCATGACGCAACACTTCGCGCCGACTGGAGGTGCCCAGCACCTGGACCTCGCCCGCCTTCAGCGCAGCCAGCGCCAGCTCACGGGACGGATAGGCCTGCACTTCCACCTTCAATTCGAGCAGCTGTGCCAGCAGGTCCAGATAATCGGCGCTGATGCCTTCGTAGGTGGCGCCGTTGGCGGACAGGTCGAACGGCGCGTAATCGGGGCGGCTGACGCCCACCCGCAAGACGCGCCGGGCGCGCAGCCACTGGCGGTCGCGATCGGCCAACTGGACCTGCAAGCGGTCGAACCAGACGATCTCTGGCTGCGACCGGCCATGCAGCGGCAGCATCTCGGCGTGGACCAGGGCCGTACTGGCCAGCCACACGAGTACCCAACGCGTGCCGTGACCGATTCCCGCCAGAAGGCTCATCAGGCCACCCGTCAAACCAGAAAATTACGTTTGGCGAGCTCGGCCAGCTCGACCAGCGAGCCCATCTGCAGTTTGTCCATCAGGCGAAACTTGTAGGTGCTCACGGTCTTGTTGCTCAGCAGCATCAGTTCGCCAATGGCCTTGTTGCTCAAGCCGCGGGCCAGGTGCTGCAGGATGGTCAGTTCGCGGTTGGTCAGGCGGGCGATGCTGTCCGTCTCGCTGACCAGCGCATCGCTGTTGCGCACCGAGCTGAAGGCGACCACCGGAAAATAGGTGAATCCGGTCCCGATGGCCGTTACCGCCTTGCGCAGCTCGTTGAGGTCGTCGCACTTGGACACATAACCCATGGCGCCCAGCTTCATGCAGCGCAGGGAAAAATGTTCGGCGGGCTGGGAGGTGAGGATGACGATCCGGCTGCTGGTCCCCAGTTCCTTGATCCTGGCGATGACGTCCATGCCGTCGAGTCCGGGCAGGGAGATGTCGAGCACGATCAGGTCGGGCTGGTGAGTCTTGGCCATGAGGACGCCATCGACGCCGTCCTTGGCCTCTGCGACCACGCTGAACCTTTCCTGCTTGAGCAACAGTTTGACGCTGGACCGGATGAACGGATGATCGTCGATTATCAGTGCTGTACGCATGTGTTTCTCCTGATTGCGCGGGCGCCGGACGGCGCTTGCATGCCCGGTGCGTGCTTCCTTTGCAGCGTTTCGCAGCGCCTCTGTCGGTTCTGGATCAGGGGACGGCGGTCAAGCGCAGGACAAGACCACCTGCTGTAGGAGTGTTCCGCAAATTGCGGTTGGCGTCGGTCGCCTCATTCCGAGTTGGCTATGGGAAGATTCCCAAACGCTTGAGTGAAATTTTCCCTAGCCTCGTAGGATGGCCACGCTTCAAGCGCCCCCTGTTCAGCGGTGCCAGTATTCCCGTGCCGTGCTGACATGAAAGCCGGACAATTCCCAAGCTTTCAGAGAAATCTCCTACACGTGGACCGCCGCAAACGTCTGCGAATGTCGCCGACGGGACTTCCGCGCACGGCCGCGGTCCATTGCAGACACAGGCCACGGTTTTCTGCGCAAATGTCCGACCTTCTCGAAATCGAACTTCCCGCCGATCTGCATTACGTTGACGACACCCAGCCCGGACTGCGTCGCAAGACGGTCCGTGGCCATTTCGCCTATTTCACGGCGGATGGCGAGCGCATTCGCGACGAAGCCGAAATCAAGCGCATCAATGCGCTGGTGATCCCGCCGGCCTACACCGACGTGTGGATCTGCGCCGACCCCCAGGGCCACCTGCAGGCCACCGGGCGCGATGCACGCGGGCGCAAGCAATACCGCTATCATCCGCGCTGGCGCGAGGTCCGGGATGAAGACAAGTACTCGCGCATGATCGAGTTCGGCAAGATGCTGCCCAAGGTGCGGCGGCAACTGGAGGCCCATCTGGCCGCACCGGGGCTGGATCGCAACAAGGTCATGGCGGCGGTGGTGTCGTTGCTCGACAACACGCTGATTCGCGTCGGCAACACCCAGTACGCCCGAGACAACAAGTCCTATGGGCTGACCACCATGCGCAACAAGCATGTCGAGGTGAAAGGTCACACGATCGCCTTCCAGTTCCGCGGCAAAAGCGGCGTCGAACACTCGGTGACGGTGAAGGACCGGCGCCTGGCCACGATCGTCAAGCGTTGCATGGAGTTGCCCGGCCAGAATCTGTTCCAGTACCTGGATGAGGAAGGTCAACGGCACAGCGTCAGTTCCCACGACGTGAATGCCTACCTGCACCAGATCACCGGCGCTCATTTCACCGCCAAGGACTATCGCACCTGGGCTGGCAGTGCCCTGGCCCTGGCCATGCTGCGTGAGCTGCATTGGCAGCCGGAGCCCGATGCGAAGAAGCACATCGTCGACATGGTCAAGGCGGTGGCCAAACAGTTGGGCAACACGCCGACGGTCTGTCGCAAGTGCTACATCCATCCCAAGGTGCTGGAGCACTTCGTCATGGGTGAACTGGCCAAATTGCCCAAGCCGCGCCAGCGCAAGGGGCTGCGCCTGGAGGAAGTCGCCCTGGCAACGTTTCTCGAGCGCCTGGTGGCGGCTGCATAAGAGCGCCAAGCGAGGATGGCCGGAATTGTGGGTGGCGACTGCGGTCGGTTATAGCACGGCTCATACATTCCAAGGCTTTTCATGAAACCTACCGCTCCCAGCGGCTTCGTCCAGGTTCGCGGCGCTCGCGAACACAACCTCAAGAACGTCGATGTCGATATTCCACGCGATGCCCTGGTGGTCTTCACCGGGGTCTCGGGGTCGGGCAAATCGTCGTTGGCATTCGGCACCCTCTACGCCGAGGCGCAACGGCGCTACT
>JAQZAY010000008.1 GCA_029239415.1 Pseudomonas sp.
AAGCGGCAGCTGGCCGGCGTATTTGCGGCGCAGGCCCATCAGCGCGGGCATTTCCGACTCGGCAATGATGGTTTCGCGACGGCCCCAGGCAGCCAGGGAGATGTCGGCGACTTTGAAATCGGAAAAACCAGCAGGCGTAAGTACAGCGCTCATTAAGAGCCTCCATTCGTAGGTTCGAATGGGCGCCGTTGTGTGCGTTTGGCGTCCCCAGGCAAGACCTGTAGGGACAACGCCCCATCCGAGCCTGACAGGTCGAGCCTGCTGCAGCGCCCCTCGGACGGGTGGCGGGCATGGCCCCGCTGCGGGGCGGCCATGTGAAGCGTGGGCGATTATAGCTGCGCTGAGCGCTTGGGCCCAAGGTTTTCTGTCGATTAATCGAGGCGATAGTCGTTGGCCGGTGGAGCGCGCCCAACGGCTCTGCCATGATGTTTGCACGATTGGCAAACCGTCAGGAGAAATGATGAACTTCCACACCCGCAAATGGGTAAAACCCGAAGACCTCAATCCCAACGGCACGTTGTTCGGCGGCAGCCTGTTGCGCTGGATCGACGAAGAAGCGGCGATCTACGCCATTGTCCAGCTGGGCAACCAGCGCGTGGTGACCAAGTACATCTCGGAGATCAACTTCGTCAGCGCCTCGCGCCAGGGCGATATCATCGAGCTGGGCATCACCGCCACCGAATTCGGTCGCACCTCGATCACGCTCAAGTGCGAAGTGCGCAACAAGATCACCCGCAAGAGCATCCTGACCGTCGACAAGATGGTCTTCGTCAATCTTGGCGAGGACGGCCTGCCCGCGGCGCACGGGCGGACCGAGATCAAGTACATCAAGGACCAGTTCGACATCGCGCCAGAGTGACGGGTCAGCCGTGGGTGGCCGGGGCCTGTGTCTGCCCGGTCACGCCGCGCACCACCCGGTCGATGCTCAACCCCTGGGTCAGGATCGACAGCAGCACCACGATGTAGGTGATGCTCAGCAGCAGGTCACGTTCTTCGCCGGCAGGCAGCGACAGCGCCAAGGCCACCGAGACACCACCGCGCAAGCCGCCCCAGGTCAGCACGCGGATGGTGCCGCTCGGTACCGCGCGCCAGCGGCGCAACAGCACGATGGCCGGGGCCACGGTCAGCAGGCGCGACAGCAGGATGGCCACTGCCAGGGCGCTGGCAGCCGCCACGTGCAGCCAGTTGAACGGCAGCAGCAACAGCTCCAGGCCGATCAGCGCGAACAGCAGTGCGTTGAGCATGTCGTCGATCAGCTCCCAGAAGCCGTCCAGGTAGCGGCGCGTCATGTCGTTCATCGCCAGGTTGCGGCCCAGGTTGCCGATGATCAGTCCAGCCACCACCATCGCGATCGGTGCCGAGACGTGCAGCTCGTAGGCCAGCGCCGAGCCGCCGATGACCAGCGCCAGGGTCAGCATGACCTCGACCTGGTACTGCTCGATGCTCTTGATCATGCGGTAGATGGCATAGCCGATGACCCCACCGAATACCACGCCGCCGACGGCCTCGCGCACGAACAGCAGGGCCGTGTCGGCAGCGCTCGGCGTCTCGCCCAGCTGCGCGATGCCCAGCAGCACGGTAAAGACCACAACCGCCGTGCCGTCGTTGAACAACGACTCACCGACGATGGTGGTCTTCAGCGGCTTCGAAGCATTGGCGGTGCGCAGGGCGCCGAGCACCGCGATCGGGTCGGTAGGGGAGATCAGCGCACCGAACAGCAGGCAGTAGAGCATGCTGACATGCCAGCCGAAGAGCGCGAAGATCCAGTGCGCCAGGTAGCCGATCACCACCGTGGCGATCAACACTCCGACAGTGGCCAGCAGGCCGATCGGCCAGCGATAGCTGCGCAGGTCGGAGAGATTGACGTGCAAGGCACCTGCGAACAGCAGGAACGACAGCATCCAGTGCATCAGCAGGTCGTTGAAGTCGATCTGGTTCATCAGGCCTTCGACCCGCGCCTCCAGGCCCGGATAGCCGATCAGGCTCAGGCCCTGCAGCATCAGCGAAAACAGCAGCGCGGTAACCATCACGCCGATGGCCGGCGGCAAGCCGATGAACCGGTAGTTGACGTAGGTAAGTAGGGTGGTCAGGCAAATGAAGACAGCAACAATCTCAAGCATCCGAGGTCCTGTGGCAAAGGGTATTCAAACCGATACCCGAAAGGATCGGGCAGTTGTTTGATGACTGCAGATGCGTTTCGGGACACAGTTTTTGACCATATCGATTGAATTCGTTCGGTGAGTACCCGATAGTCCGGCTGATTGCGCGTCACCGACAAGGACCCTCGCGTGTTAGCCACTTCGCTCGTACTGATCGCCGCCCTGCTGCATGCCACCTGGAACACCTTGATCAAGTTCAGCGGCGAGCGGCTGCTGGTGATCGCGAGCATGGACACGGTGGCGCTGGTATTCGCGTTGGGGGCGGTGGCGTTTGTCGGGGTGCCGCCGGCGGCGGTATGGCCCTGGCTGGTTGCCTCGGCGCTGGCCGAGCAGTTGTACCGGGTGCTGCTGATCCGCGCCTACCGGGCCGGGGACCTGGGGCTGGTCTATCCTCTGATGCGCGGCCTGTCGCCGCTGGTAGTGCTGGCGCTGACCCTGGCGTTCGCCGCAGAGGCACTGAGCAGCCAGCAGATCATCGGCATCCTGCTGATTCCCTGCGGCATGGCGTGCCTGCTGTGGCAGGGTGGGGGTGGTGACCGTCTGCCGTGGTCGATGTTGCCGGTGGTGGGCCTGATCGGGCTGTGCATCGGTTGCTACACCTGGTTCGACGGCCAGGCCTTGCGCCTGTGGGGCGAGCCGTTCGACTACCTGGTCTGGTTGACGCTGCTCAGCGCCTGGCCATTCCCGCTGCTGGCCGGCGTGGCACGGCGCGTCCCTTTCAAGCTGTTCTGGCGTCTGCAGTGGCGGCTGGGGCTGGCGGTGGGACTGTGCGTGTTGCTCAGCTACGCGCTGGTGCTGTGGGCCATGCACCTGGGGTCGGTGGCCGAGGCGGCGGCGCTGCGGGAACTGAGCGTGATCCTGGTGGTGCTGCTGGGCATGCGCTACCTCAAGGAACCTTTTGGCGGCCCGAGGCTCTTGGCCTGTGGGCTGGTACTGGCAGGCATGCTGGTGATGAAGCTCTGAAACCCATCCTCTGACAAGGAGTTGCGCATGACCGTTGCCCTCTGGTGTGTATTGATCGCGATCTTCCTGCCACCGCTTTGCGCGCTGACCGCCAAGCTCAGCAGCGGCAAGTTCCGCATGGGCCACAACCACGACCCGCGTGCCTTCCTGGAAAAGCTCGAAGGCCTGCCGCGCCGTGCCCACGCGGCCCAGCAGAACGGCTACGAAGCCTTTCCGGCATTCGCCGCCGCCGTGCTGGTCGCCGACCTGGTGGGCAATGCCGAACAGGTCACCCAGGATGTACTGGCGGTGCTCTACATCACCAGCCGCCTGCTCTACATCATCTGCTACCTGGCCGACTGGGCTGCACTGCGGTCGCTGGTGTGGTTCGTGGGCCTGGGGCTGATCGTCTCGCTGTTCGTGGTCTCGGCGTAGCTCACAGCACCTTGGGTACGTCCGGCAGCGCCGCGCCCTTGGGCCAGAGCAGCCAGATCTGCCCCTGCTGCTTCATGTCGCCGGCCAGCTGGCCGGCTTCGCTGCCGGTGCCCCAGAACAGGTCCGCGCGGACTTCGCCAGTGATCGCGCCGCCGGTGTCCTGCGCCGCCACCGGGCGTACCACCGGACTGCCGTCAGGGCGCGTGGTGGACAGCCAGAGCAGGCTGCCCAGTGGAATGACCTTGCGGTCGATGGCCACGCTGTAGCCCGCGGTCAGCGGTACGTTCAGCGAGCCGCGCGGGCCTTCGTTGCTGTCCGGGCGGGTGCTGAAGAACACGTAGCTGGGGTTGCTGGCCAGCAGTTCGGGGACCCGCGCCGGGTTCGCCTGGGCCCAGGCGTGGATGCTGCCCATGGTGACGGCTTCTTTCTTCAGCTGGCCCTGTTCCACCAGCCAGCGGCCGATAGGCCGGTACGGATGGCCGTTCTGGTCGGCGTATCCGATGCGCAGCTGGCGGCCATCATCCAGCTGGATGCGGCCCGAACCCTGGATCTGCAGGAACTGCAAGTCCATGGGGTCGGTCAGCCAGGCCAGCACGGGGGCCTTCGCGCCCTCGCGGTTGATCACCTCGGCGGTGTCGTAGGGCCGCAATACCCGGCCGTCCAGCCGACCACGCAGGCGCTTGCCCTTGAGCTCGGGGTAGACGCTGTCGAGGGCGACCACGACCATGTCGTCCGGCACGCCATAGACCGGCACGCGGGCTGCGTCGGTGGCCGTCAGGCTGCCGGGATAGACCGGCTCGTAGTAGCCGGTGACCAGGCCGTTGGCGTTGTTCTCGGCCGAGCGCAGGCCGTAGACCTGGAGCTGCTGCTGCAGGAAGGCGCGGACCTGGCCTGCGTCGGAGGGTATCCGCGCCGCCGCTTCGCAGGTGGTGGCCCACACGGCATCGCGCTTGAGACGCTCGCAGGCACTGCGCCAGGCCTCGAAGCCTGCCAGCAGGTCGCTGTCGCTGACCGTGGGCAGGTCTTTCCAGTCGGCGCTGGCGTAGGTGGCCACGGCGTGGGGTTCAGGTTTGGCGGGTTCGTTGTCCTTGCCGTTGCAGCCGGCAAGCAGGGCCAGCGCCGGGAGCGCCCAGGCGAGGTGGCGCAGAGCAGATTTCATGTGCGGCGAATCCTTGTGGGCGTGTCAGAGGTTACTTGTCCAACTCGTCCTTGGCTTCCTTGAGCTCCTTGCGGGACTCGGCCAGCTTGTCCTTGCGCTTGTTGATCTTCTCGGCGTCGCCTTTTTTCATGGCCTTTTCCAGGTCACGCTCGCGCTGGGAAACCTCGTGGCGGGCATCGAGCACCTTCTGCTCACGCTGCTTGCGAAGGCCGCTGTCGGTGCAGTGCTCGGTCTGTTCCTTCAAGGCGGTTTCCAGGCCGTCGATCTGGCCCTGGTTGTCATGTGCGCGTGCTTGCTTGAGCTGGTTTTCGATGGCGCTGCGCTTGGCGGCGCAACCGGTCAGGCCGGGATCAGGCTGCGCGGCCTGGAGCGGGCCTGCGGCAAGGCCGAACGCGGAAAGCAAGGCGAGGGTGGAAAGCAGTTTCATGAGGGCTCCTCAGCGGGGCAGGGCAGCAAAAATAATGGGGGAAATCCTGCCTTGATTCGTTGGATTTATAAACCCTTCGTCGAATTTTCCGAGAAACGATCAGAAGATGCCTCGGCTGCCTGAAAGCCGTCGATGCCCTCCGAACGCAAGGTTTGCGCCAGCGCTTGAACAGCCGTGTCCTGGAAAAAGCGCTGCAATTGTTCGGCCCGATGCGTACCGATGCCAGGTTCCTTTTTCCATTGCGAGGTATTTCTGGCCTCCAGCCCGCCCCAGCCGCCAGGCAGTGCGAGATCGCGGGGCGCGGGGGCTCCGATAGCGCGCAGCCACTGTGGGAACGGGCGCGAACGGGCTTCGGCGAAGCTTTGCATGACCCGGCTGGCGCGCGCCGGGCCAAAGTCGCTCAGCGACAGCAGGTCTTCTTCGCGTAGCTGCAGCCAGTCGGCCAAGGAGTTGACTCGTCCAGCCTGCACCAGGCTGCGCCAGAGGCCTGGGCCCACGTGCGGCAATGCCAACCCCTGCTTGCCGCCGAGCCAGGTCAGCCGGGCGATGAACTGCTCCTCGCAACCGGCACTCGCCTGCCAGCAGCTCAAGGCATGAAAACGCCCCGGGCGCGGTGGCTCGACGGGAACCCGCTCGGAGCTGCGGTGCACCACATGGTCCAGCCGTGGAATGGTCAGACCGGCCAGGCTGATGGCAACCTGGTCGCCCGGACGGATATCCAGGCTGCGCCAACGCGCCAGTGAACCCAGGCTGACCTGAGTGACGCGACGATCATCCAGGATGAACGGCTGCAGGCGCAGCAGCGGGGTGATCCGGCCGGTCCGCCCGACCTTGAAATGCACCTCCCGGACTTCGGCCATCGCCATCGCGAATGGATGCTTCCAGGCGGCGATCCAATAGGGCGCCTGCGCTTTCCAGCGGGTTGCAGGCGGTCGCTGGCCCTGGCGCAGAATGACGCCATCGGTGGCGAAGGGCAGGGGTGAGCGATACCAATGGGCACGCCAGTTTGCAGCCTCATCGACGTCCTGCACCGGCAGGCTGAAACGCGCAGTGTCGCCGAACCCCAGGGCTTGCAACTGCGTCATGCGCTCCTGCTGGCTGGGCGGGCCTGCCGGCCAGTCCCAGATGAACAGACCCACCCCTGTGCCCTGAGTGACCGTGACCTTCTTGCGCGCCATCAGGCCGGCAATGATGCCACGCGCGTTCACGCTCCCTGCAGTGGCTTGCACATGGTCGTCGAGACGCCAGTAAAGCTCGCCCTGCAGAACCAGGTCGAGTGGCTGTGGCAGTTGCGCCGGGATGGCCTTCAACATGGGCAGATGCCGGCTCCAGTCGTGGCCATGGACGCCATCGCCCCGACTGAGCAGGCGCACGGGCCGACCCTCCTGGTACACCAGCGACACCGCGACGCCATCGACCTTGGGCTGAATCCACACGTCCTGCTTCCCGCTCATCCAGGCCTTCACGGCGCTTTCATCGGCCAGCTTGCCGACGCCGGTATGCGGTACGGGGTGCGCGACCGGGCCAGCGGCGGTAGCGAGGGGGTTGGCTTGGGTAGGGTCGGAGAAGCAGTGTTTGAGGCGTTCCAGGCGTGTGCGGCTCTGGTCGTATATCTCGTCGGCCACCTGCGAGACGCCGAGGCGGTGGTAGTGGTCGTCCCATTCGGCCAGGGTCTTGCGCAATTGGTCGAGTTCTTCGCTGGCCCGCTCGGATGGCCAGGGTGGGCACGGTTGTGCCAGTGTCGGCAGGCAGAGGATCAGTAAGACAAGAGCGAGAAGGCTTTGCATGATGGCCGGCTTCCTTGCCTGGCTATAGGGAAATTCAAGCCTAGGCAATGTCGCGGCGGGTGATGGGGAGAGTTGTCAGGGAGTGTGTCGGTTTAAGTGCATGGCCTGAAAGTCCAGCGCCCTTCAGATCGCGCGCCCACAAAAAAGCCCTGCCCGATCACTCGGGCAAGGCTTGCTCAAGCAGCTCGAGCCTTACAGGCCGGCGGCAGCGCGCAGGGCGTCGACGCGGTCGGTACGCTCCCAGGTGAACGTGGTGAAGGTGTCATCGCCCACGGTCTTCTGCTGCGGCGTGCGGCCGAAGTGGCCATACGCAGCGGTTTCCTGGTACATCGGGTGCAACAGGTCGAGCATGGTGGTGATGGCGTACGGGCGCAGGTCGAAGCACTCGCGTACCAGCTGGATGATCCTGGCGTCGGAGATCTTGCCGGTACCAAAGGTATTCAGCGAGATCGACGTCGGCTGGGCTACGCCGATGGCGTAGGACACCTGGATCTCGCAACGCTCGGCAAGGCCTGCCGCAACGATGTTCTTGGCCACGTAGCGACCGGCATAGGCGGCCGAACGGTCTACCTTGGACGGGTCCTTTCCGGAGAACGCACCGCCGCCGTGGCGAGCCATGCCGCCATAGCTGTCGACGATGATCTTGCGACCGGTCAGGCCGCAGTCGCCCACCGGGCCGCCAATGATGAACTGGCCGGTCGGGTTGATGTGGAACTGGGTGTCCTTGTGCAGCAGCTCGGCAGGCAGGGTGTGCTTGACGATCAGCTCCATCACCGCTTCCTGCAGGTCTTTTTGCGCGACCTCGGGATTGTGCTGGGTCGACAGCACCACGGCGTCGATACCCACGACCTTGCCGCCTTCGTAGCGGCAGGTGACCTGGGATTTGGCATCCGGACGCAGCCAAGGCAGCAGGCCCGACTTGCGGGCCTCGGCCTGGCGTTCGACCAGTCGGTGCGAGAAGCAGATCGGCGCAGGCATCAGCACGTCGGTTTCGTTGCTGGCATAGCCGAACATCAGGCCCTGGTCGCCCGCGCCCTGGTCTTCGGGCTTGGAGCGGTCGACGCCCTGGGCAATATCCACCGACTGCTTGCCGATGATGTTCATCACGGCACAGGTCGCGCCGTCGAAGCCGACGTCGGAACTGTCATAGCCGATATCGACGATGACCTTGCGCACGATCTCTTCGAGGTCGACCCAGGCAGAGGTGCTGACTTCGCCGGCGATGATGGCGACACCGGTCTTGACCAGGGTCTCGCACGCCACGCGGGCATACTTGTCCTGGGTGATGATGGCGTCCAGGACCGCGTCCGAGATCTGGTCGGCGATCTTGTCCGGATGGCCTTCAGACACGGACTCGGAGGTGAAAAGGGAATATTCGCTCATCTCGACGGGTTCCTAAAATTTACCGATGGTGATGTCGCCAGCAGGCCGCTCGAAATGGCGTACCTGAATCTGGAAACCGTTACGCAAGCCTACATAGAGGCTGTCCCCGGGGGTCAGTCCGGCAGCCATGGCCCATCCGGCCAGGTCTTCCTGGTCGAAACCCAGCCACAGGTCGCCACAGGCTTCCCGGGCCCAACCCTGGTCATGGCTGCACAGCTCGGTGACCAGCAGGCTGCCGCCTGCCTTCACACGGGTGGCCAGGCGCCGCAAGGCGTCGGCCGGTTCGCTGAAATGGTGCAGGACCATGTTCAGCACTACGCAGTCGGCTTCCACATCCGTTGCACTCAGTGCATCGGCCAACTGCAGGTTCACATTGGCAAGCCCCTCGCGCAGGCAGACCTGGCGGGCCAGGTCGAGCATGGTCGGGCTGTTGTCCAGCGCGGTGACGCAGGCAAAGCGCCGGGCCAGCTCGGGCAGGAACTCGCCATCGCCGGGGCCGACCTCCAGTGCACTGGCCCCGCTATCGAAGCTGAGCTTGTCGAGCAGGGTCAGCAGGCTTTCGCGGTACTGGGGCAGGCCGGCGATCAGGTCTTGCTGGGCACGGAATTTTTCTTCCACCCTCAGGAAAAAGTCCTGGCTGGTGGCCGCGCGCCGTTGCTGCACCTGGGCGATTCGCCCCTGTACCTCGGCCGGCAACGACAGGCTGTCGACCTCATCGAGCAGCGCCGCGTGCAGGCGCCCGCCCACGCGCAGGCTGTCGGGCAGGGCGCGGCGGTAGAAGATCGCATTGCCTTCACGACGGGTGGCCACGAGTTCTGCCTGAGCCAGCACCTTGAGGTGGTGGCTCATGCCGGACTGGCCGATGTCGAAGATCTGCGCCAGTTCAAGCACGCCATAGGAGTCGCTGGCCAGGACGCGCAGGACGTTCAGGCGCAGCGGATCGCCGCCGGCCTTGCACAGGGCGGTCAGGTCGTCGCTTGGCTCGAGGCGTATAGAGGGTGCGCGCATGTTCATGGTCGGCAGTCTAGACAGGGTGTCCGGCACTCGCAATAGCAATATCAAAAAGTTTTGATATTGGTCGATGGGCGGACCCACGCGGCCCGTGCAAGTGGTTTGGACCGAGAAGGCGCGTCGCCGATGACGTCGTTATCCCACTTTTTTCCTGAATTGGCAGTCAATTGCGGGAAAATCGCGCTGCTGCGACCATACGTCATTGCCCCCAGGCCCCGCGTGGGCGAAAATGACCGCCTTTTTTCGTCTCATTACTCTTTCAAGTCCCAGGAGATCAGCGATGCCCAGCCGTCGTGAACGTGCCAACGCCATTCGTGCACTGAGCATGGATGCCGTGCAAAAGGCCAACAGCGGCCATCCCGGTGCCCCCATGGGCATGGCGGATATCGCCGAGGTCCTTTGGCGCGACTACCTCAAGCACAACCCGAGCAATCCGAAGTTCGCCGACCGTGACCGCTTCGTGCTGTCCAACGGTCACGGCTCGATGCTGATCTATTCGTTGCTGCACCTGACCGGCTACGACGTGTCGATCGAGGACCTCAAGGCTTTCCGCCAGCTGCACAGCCGTACCCCGGGCCACCCGGAATTCGGTTACACCGCAGGCGTGGAAACCACCACCGGTCCTCTGGGCCAGGGTCTGGCCAATGCCGTAGGCTTCGCCATCGCCGAAAAGGTCATGGCCGACCAGTTCAATCGCGACGGGCACAAGGTCGTCGACCACAACACCTACGTGTTCCTGGGCGACGGCTGCATGATGGAAGGCATCTCCCACGAGGTGGCCTCGCTGGCCGGTACCCTGGGTCTGAACAAGCTGGTCGCCTTCTATGACGACAACGGCATCTCCATCGACGGCGAGGTCGAAGGCTGGTTCACCGACGACACCCCGAAGCGTTTCGAGGCCTATAACTGGCAGGTGATCCGCAATGTCGACGGCCATGACGCCGACGAGATCAAGACCGCCATCGACACCGCCCGCAAGAGCGACCGTCCGACCCTGATCTGCTGCAAGACCATCATCGGTTTCGGCTCGCCGAACAAGCAGGGCAAGGAAGACTGCCACGGCGCGCCGCTGGGTAACGACGAGATCGCCCTGGCTCGCAAGCAGCTGAACTGGAACCACGCGCCGTTCGAAGTGCCTGCCGACATCTATGCCGAGTGGGATGCCAAGCAGGCGGGCGCCAAGGCCGAGGCCGACTGGAACCAGCGCTTCGACGCCTACGCCAAGGCCTTCCCGGAGCTGGCCGGCGAGCTCAAGCGCCGCCTGGACGGCGACCTGCCTGCCGATTTCGCCGAAAAAGCCAGCGCCTACATCAGCGAAGTCGCCACCAAGGGCGAGACCATCGCCAGCCGCAAGGCCAGCCAGAACACCCTGAACGCCTTCGGCCCGCTGTTGCCTGAACTGCTGGGCGGCTCGGCCGACCTTGCCGGTTCCAACCTGACCTTGTGGAAAGGCTGCAAGGGCGTCAAAGCCGAGGACGCCAGCGGCAACTACATGTTCTACGGCGTGCGCGAGTTCGGCATGACCGCGATCATGAACGGTATCGCCCTGCACGGCGGCCTGGTGCCCTACGGCGCGACCTTCCTGATGTTCATGGAATACGCCCGCAACGCCGTGCGCATGTCCGCATTGATGAAGCAGCGTGTCATCCACGTCTACACCCACGACTCCATCGGCCTGGGCGAAGACGGCCCGACGCACCAGCCGATCGAGCAGCTGACCAGCCTGCGCAGCACCCCGAACCTGGACACCTGGCGCCCAGCCGACGCGGTCGAGTCGGCCGTGTCCTGGAAGCACGCCTTGGAGCGCAAGGATGGCCCATCGGCGTTGATCTTCTCGCGCCAGAACCTGCAGCACCAGGTGCGCGACGCCCAGCAGCTCGCCGACATCGCCCGCGGTGGCTATGTGCTCAAGGATTGCGCTGGCGAGCCTGAGCTGATCCTGATCGCGACCGGTTCCGAAGTGGGCCTGGCGGTGCAGGCCTTCGACAAACTGACCGAACAGGGCCGCAAGGTGCGCGTGGTTTCCATGCCGAGCACCAGCGTGTTCGATGCCCAGGACGCTGCGTACAAGCAATCCGTGCTGCCGCTGGAAGTCGGTGCGCGCATCGCCATCGAAGCCGCCCATGCGGACTTCTGGTACAAGTATGTCGGCCTCGAAGGCCGCGTCATCGGCATGACCACCTACGGTGAGTCGGCCCCGGCGGCCGCGTTGTTCGAGGAGTTCGGCTTTACCCTGGAGAACATCCTGGGCATCGCCGAGGAACTGCTGGAAGATTGATGTAAGGATCTGAGGGCGGTATTGCTCCGATTCGCGGGCAAGTCGGACCGCCGAACCGCCGCTCCCACAGGACAATGCCGTGCCTGTGGGAGCGGCGGTTCGGCGCTCCGACTTGCCCGCGAAGGGCACACCACGAATTCCCCAGATTTCCAACACTGGATCTTGTGAGTACCCGAATGCCCCACCCACGCCCTTTCAAGGTTGCACTCAACGGCTACGGCCGGATCGGCCGTTGCGTATTGCGCGCACTTTTCGAGCGGGGGCCCAAGGCTGGCTTCGAGATCGTTGCACTCAATGACCTGGCAGACCTTGCCAGCCTGGAATACCTGACACGCTTCGACTCCACTCACGGGCGTTTTCCCGGCGAGATCAAGGTCGACGGCGATTGTCTGCATATCAACGGCGACTGCGTGAAGGTCTTGCGCAGTGCCACCCCCGAAGGCATCGACTGGGCCGCGCTCGACGTCGACCTGGTGCTCGAATGCTCCGGCGCCTACCACACCCGCGCCGATGCCCAGCGATTCCTCGATGCCGGTGCCCCGCGGGTGCTGTTTTCCCAGCCCATGGCCAGTGAAGCGGACGTCGACGCCACGGTGGTCTACGGCATCAATCAGCACTGCCTGACCGGCCAGGAACTGCTGGTGTCCAATGCCTCCTGTACCACCAACTGCGGCGTGCCGCTGTTGCGCGTGCTGGACCAGGCGTTCGGCCTGGAATACGTATCGATCACCACCATCCATTCGGCGATGAACGACCAGCCCGTGATCGACGCCTATCACCACGAGGACCTGCGCCGCACGCGCTCGGCGTTCCAGTCGGTGATTCCGGTGTCCACTGGCCTGGCGCGCGGCATCGAGCGCCTGCTTCCGGAACTTGTCGGGCGAATCCAGGCCAAAGCGGTGCGTGTGCCGACGGTAAACGTGTCGTGCCTGGACATCACCCTGCAGATCGGCCGCGATACCACGGCTGCAGAGGTCAACCGGGTGCTGCACGATGCCGCCCTGGGCGGCCCGCTCAAAGGCCTGCTGGCCTACACCGAGCTGCCGCACGCCAGCTGTGATTTCAACCATGACCCGCATTCGGCCATCGTCGATGCCAGCCAGACCCGCGTTTCCGGTCCACGACTCGTGAACCTGCTGGCCTGGTTCGACAACGAATGGGGTTTTGCCAACCGCATGCTTGACGTTGCCGATCATTTTCTGCACGTCGTCCACCCCAATCGCACCACTTGCAAACAGCCCTGAAGGACTGCATTCATGACCGTGTTGAAGATGACCGACCTCGACCTGCAAGGTAAGCGCGTACTGATCCGCGAAGACCTCAACGTGCCTGTGAAGGACGGCGTGGTAGCCAGCGACGCGCGTATCCTCGCTGCGCTGCCGACCCTGCGACTGGCCTTGGAAAAAGGCGCGGCCGTGATGGTCTGCTCGCACCTGGGCCGCCCCACCGAGGGCGAGTTCTCGGCCGAGAACAGCCTCAGGCCCGTGGCCGAGTACCTGGCCAAGGCACTGGGCCGTGAAGTGCCCCTGGTGGCCGACTACCTGGACGGTGTCGAGGTCAAGGCCGGCGAGCTGGTACTGTTCGAGAACGTGCGCTTCAACAAGGGCGAGAAAAAGAACGCCGACGAGCTGGCTCAGCAGTATGCCGCGCTGTGCGACGTCTTTGTCATGGACGCCTTCGGCACCGCCCACCGCGCCGAGGGTTCGACCCATGGCGTCGCCAAGTTCGCCAAGGTCGCTGCTGCTGGCCCGCTGCTGGCCGCCGAGCTGGATGCGCTGGGCAAGGCCCTCAAGGCCCCGGCCAAGCCGATGGCTGCCATCGTCGCGGGCTCCAAGGTCTCCACCAAGCTGGACGTGCTCAACAGCCTGAGCACGGTGTGCGACCAGTTGATCGTGGGGGGCGGCATCGCCAACACCTTCCTCGCCGCCGCCGGCCACAAGGTCGGCAAGTCGCTGTACGAACCTGACCTGATCGACACCGCCAAGGCCATCGCCGCCAAGGTCAGCGTGCCGCTGCCGGTCGACGTGGTGGTGGCCAAGGAGTTCGCCGAGAACGCCGAGGCCACCGTCAAGGCCATTGCCGATGTCGCCGATGACGACATGATCCTGGACATCGGCCCGCAGACCGCCCGCCAGTTCGCCGAGCTGCTGAACACCTCGAAGACCATCCTGTGGAATGGCCCGGTGGGCGTGTTCGAGTTCGACCAGTTCGGCAATGGCACCCAGGTGCTGGCCAAGGCCGTGGCCCAGAGCCCGGCCTTCTCGATTGCCGGTGGTGGCGACACCCTGGCCGCGATCGACAAATATGGCGTGTCCGAGGATATCTCCTACATTTCTACCGGTGGCGGTGCCTTCCTCGAGTTCGTCGAAGGCAAGGTCCTGCCGGCGGTGGAGATTCTCGAGCAGCGGGCCAAGGCCTGACGCGACCGCGCCTGGCAAGGGGAGCGACCTGATGGTCAAGCGATTGCCCGTGGTGATCATGGCGGTGTTCCTGGGCGCATGCTCGAGCACGCCCGCACCCCAGGAGCAAACCTCCGGCGGGCCCAAGGGTGGTTGCTACCAGTCCGAGTGGCAAGCCGAGACGGTGCCTGTGATCAGCAAGCGCCTGGGCCCGGAAGGCCTGGAAAAGTACGACGAGGAACACCAGCGGCGGGCACCGGGCTGCCCCTGAACGGTGACCAATGATCTGATAGGACGGGGCTGCAAGGCACCATGACTGGCCGGGTCACCGTTGCGTGGCCCACACTACTTCAACAGCAGCCGCCGCCATGGCGGGCTTGCATGATAAAAATCGACGCTTGTCGGGAGAGAGATACACAATGGCACTCATTAGCATGCGCCAGATGCTGGACCACGCTGCCGAGTTCGGCTACGGCGTTCCAGCTTTCAACGTCAACAACCTCGAGCAGATGCGCGCCATCATGGAAGCGGCCGACAAGACCGACTCTCCAGTCATCGTCCAGGCCTCGGCCGGTGCGCGCAAATACGCAGGTGCCCCCTTCCTGCGCCACCTGATCCTGGCGGCGATCGAAGAATTTCCGCACATCCCGGTGTGCATGCACCAGGACCACGGTACCAGCCCGGATGTCTGCCAGCGTTCGATCCAGCTGGGCTTCAGCTCGGTGATGATGGACGGCTCGCTCGGCGAAGACGGCAAGACCCCGACCGACTACGAGTACAACGTGCGCGTCACCCAGCAGACCGTGGCCATGGCCCATGCCTGCGGCGTCTCGGTCGAAGGTGAGCTGGGCTGCCTGGGCTCGCTGGAAACCGGCATGGCCGGCGAAGAAGACGGCATCGGCGCCGAAGGCGTGCTCGACCACAGCCAGATGCTGACCGACCCCGAAGAAGCCGCCGACTTCGTCAAGAAGACCCAGGTCGATGCCCTGGCCATCGCCATCGGCACCAGCCACGGTGCCTACAAGTTCACCAAGCCGCCTACCGGCGACATCCTGGCGATCGACCGCATCAAGGAAATCCACAAGCGCATCCCCAATACCCATCTGGTGATGCACGGCTCCTCCTCGGTCCCGCAAGAGTGGCTGGCGATCATCAACCAGTACGGCGGCGAGATCAAAGAGACCTACGGCGTGCCGGTCGAGGAAATCGTCGAAGGCATCAAGTACGGTGTACGCAAGGTCAACATCGACACTGACCTGCGCCTGGCCTCGACCGGCGCCATGCGCCGTCACATGGCACTGAACCCGAGCGAATTCGACCCACGCAAGTTCTTTGGCGAAACCGTCAAGGCCATGCGTGACGTGTGCATCGCCCGCTACGAGGCCTTCGGCACCGCCGGCAACGCCTCGAAGATCAAGCCGATCTCCCTGGAAGGCATGTTCCAGCGCTATGCCAAGGGCGAGCTGTTAGCCAAGGTCAACTGATCAAGGCTGCATGCGTGAAACCGAAGCCCGATGCTTGCCAGCATCGGGTTTTTTTTAAATGAAAATCTTGCGACCGTTAGTCGATAACCGAACTAATTCATCGTGGTGTCGATCTGATGGCTTTGCGTCTCCACGCTTCGCGTCTAAAGTAGTCAGTCGGATCCAATTGTATAAGCCGTAACCGGTACGATAAGAGATAAGCATGGATTGCGCTCACCCCAAGTTGGACGATGGCGGCTCGGTCGTACTGATCGTCGATGATTATCCCGAAAACCTGCTCAGCATGCGGGCGCTGCTTGAGCGCCAGGACTGGCAGGTGCTGACCGCAAGGTCTGGCAGGGAGGCCTTGAGCACCTTGCTAGCCCACGATGTCGACCTGGTCCTGCTCGACGTGCAGATGCCCGAGATGGACGGGTTCGAGGTCGCCCGCCTGATGCGCGGCAGCCAGCGCACGCGGCTGACGCCGATCATCTTCCTGACCGCCAACGAGCAGTCCGATGCCGCAGTGCTCAAGGGCTATGCCAGCGGCGCGGTGGACTACCTGTTCAAGCCCTTCGACCCGAAGATACTCAAGCCCAAGGTCCAGGCCTTGCTCGAGCCCCAGCGCAATCGGCGCATGCTCCAGCGCCTGAGCCGCGAGCTGGAGACGGCCCGCGCCTTCAATGCCTCGGTGCTGGACAACGCCGCCGAGGGCATCCTGGTGGTGGGCGAGTGCGGCACCATCACCTTTGCCAATCCAGCCATCTCGCAGTTGCTCGAGGCAACGGTTGAACGTTTGCAGGGCTCTGCGCTGCTCGATTTCATGCAACTTCCCGACCCTGGCGCCTGGGCCGAATCGGCCTTCTACCAGGCCTACGTGGGGCGCGAGGTCTTTCGTGTCCACGATGCGGTATTGCGCGCCGCGAGCGGGCAGCCTGTGCCCGTCGCGCTATCGTGCGCGCCGCTGGCATCCGCGCAGCACGCCATGGTGGTGACGGTGCTGGACATGTCCGTGGTGCGCAGCCTGCATCAGCAATTGGCGCACCAGGCCGTGACCGACCCGCTGACCGGCCTGCTCAATCGGCGCGGCTTCCACCAGGCCGCCGATGACGTCCTGCTGCGCAACGACCGTCCGGACCTGGCCAAGGCCCTGATGTACATGGACCTGGACGGGTTCAAGCGGATCAACGATTCATTGGGCCACGAGGCCGGCGACCGGGTATTGCGCTACGTGGCCGAGCAGCTCAAGGATTGCCTGGGGCCTCAGGCGCTGCTGGCACGCATGGGCGGAGACGAGTTCACGGTGCTGTTCGATGCCTTGCCCTTCCCCGAGCTGGCCGGGCGCTTTGCCGAGGCCTTGCTGGAGCGGCTGTCGGTGTGCCGGCAGCTCGACGGCCTCGATGTGGGCCTGGGCGTGAGCATCGGCATCGCCACCTACCCGGACTGCGGCGCCACTGTCGAGGGCCTGCTGCGCGCCGCCGATGCCGCGATGTACGCGGCCAAGCAGGCAGGCCGCCATCAGTACCGTTTCTATGACGAAGAGCTCAACGGGCGGGCGCGATCGCGGCTGATGCTCGAAGACAGCGTGCGCGAGGCGATCGAGGACGAAGCGTTGAGCCTGGTCTACCAGCCCCAGGTGGCCTTCGCCGATGGTCGCCTGCGCGGCTTCGAGGCACTGCTGCGCTGGCAGCACCCCAGCGCTGGGGATGTGCCGCCGGGATTGTTCATCCCGCTGCTGGAAGAGGCGCGCCTGATCAGCCGCTTGGCCGGATGGATCTACCACAAGGGCGCTGCCCAGCGTCGCGCCTGGTTCGACCGTTTCGACCCGGACCTCGTGCTGGGTATAAGCCTCAGCCGCGCGCAATTCACCATGCCCAACCTGGTCGAGGAACTGGCGCGGGTGATCGAGGAGCATGGCCTTGCGCCCGAGCAGCTGGAGGTGGAAGTGGCCGAGACCTCGCTGATGTACAACATCGACGCGGCGGTCAGGCAAGTGCAGCGCCTGCGCGAGCTGGGCGTGCGGGTGGCGCTGGATGACTTCGGCGCCGGCGACTGCTCGCTGCGCATGCTGCGCGACCTGCCCATCGATACCCTCAAGCTCGACCGCCACCTGGTGGCGCGCCTGCCGGATTCGACGGCCGATGCGGCGCTGGCGCGCAGCGTCATCCAGTTGTGCAATGCCTATGGCATCACGGTGATCGCCGAAGGCGTGGAAACCACCGCACAGGCCCAGTGGCTGCGCGACAACGACTGCGAGTACGTGCAGGGTTTCCTGGTGGCGCGCCCCATGACGCCCGAGGATGCCGGTGCGTTCGCGCAGGATTTTCCCCTGCCCTGGCCGGCGGTTGGTTAAACTCGCGTCTTTCTTGCACAATGCCGTGACATGACCGCCCTACGTTACCTGCAAGCCTACCCCGCGCACCTGCAAGACCAGGTGCGCCAGCTCATCGCCAGCAATCGCCTGGGCGACTACCTGCACCAGCGCTACCCCGAGCGCCACGCCGTGCAGAGCGACAAGGCGCTCTACAGCTATGTCCAGGGGCTCAAGCAGGAGCACCTGCGCAATGCGCCGAGCCTCGACAAGGTGTTGTTCGACAACCGCCTCGACCTGACCCATCGTGCCTTGGGCCTGAACACTGCGGTATCGAGGGTGCAGGGTGGCAAGCTCAAGGCCAAGAAGGAAATCCGCATCGCCTCGCTGTTCAAGGAGGCCGCGCCGGAGTTCCTCAAGATGATCGTCGTGCACGAGTTGGCGCACCTCAAGGAACGTGATCACAACAAGGCCTTCTACCAACTGTGCGAGCACATGCAGCCGGGCTACCACCAGCTGGAGTTCGACCTGCGCATCTACCTGACCTACCGGGAGCTGCCCGAGACGGCCTGAGCCCAAAGGACCCCGCCGATGGAAGTGAGCAAGACCAAGACCAGTTTCTACCGCCGCCTCTACGTGGCCTGGCTGATCGACAGCCAGGCCGCCAGCAGCGTCCCGGCGCTGATGGAAGTCACCGGCATGCCCAGGCGCACGGCCCAGGACACCATCGCGGCCCTGGCGGACCTGGACATCGTCTGCGAGTTCGAGCAAGAGCAAGGGGCGCGCAATCATGCCGGGCAATACCGGATACGTGACTGGGGGGCAGTGGATCGGCGATGGATCGAACAGCACCAGAAGCGCATCCGCGACGTGCTTGGCTATCCCTGAGGCCGCTGCCGCACAGCGATCGAGGTGTCAGGCCGGCGTAGCCTTGATCAGGTGCGCGGCCAGTGTCCGTAGTGGTCCCAACTGCCGGCAGATCAACGCCAGCTGTGTCTGCACCAGCCGCTGGTTCTCATCCAGTTCCTCCGGCATCTGCTCCAGCGTATCGGCCAGCGCGTGCTCTTCATCGCTGTGGATCGCCACCGGCAGCTTGGCGGACAGGCCGTTGGCGATCTCGTCGAGGCTCTGGGCCAGGCTGCCACCGACTTCGTCTATCAAGTGCGCGTGGACCTCGCTCGGCAGCGCCGTGTCGCGGTGTGCGCCCAGTCCCGAGAGATAGCTGAGCAGGGTGTGGGACAGCACCAGGAAACGAAAGCCCACATCCGCCTCCTTTCTGAAGTGTCCCGGCTCCATCAGCATGTTGGCCAGCGTGGTCGACAGCGCCGCATCGGCATTGTGCGCATTGCGCCGGGCGAGGCGATAGGCGAGGTCGTCACGCTTGCCATGGGCATACTGCTGCATGATCTGGCGCAGGTAGATGCTGTTGCACGTCAGGGTGTTGGCCAGTGCCTTGTTCAGACGGCGACCTTGCCAGTCGGGCAGGAACAGGAACACCGCCACGATGGCGATCAGGCTGCCGACCAGGGTATCGAACAGGCGAGGCAGGAACAGCCCGTAGCCGTCGCCGGTCTGGTTGAAGCAGAACAGGACCATCAGGGTGATCGCGGCCGTGGCCAGGGTATAGCGGGTGGTGCGGTTGACAAAGAATATCACCCCGGCCGCCACGGCGAACAACGACTGCACGACGGGGCTGGGGAACAGGTCGAACAACGCCCAGCCCACGGTCAGGCCGATGGCGGTACCGAGGATCCGCTGCACCAGTTTGCGCCGCGTTGCGCCATAGTTGGGCTGGCAGACGAACAGCGTGGTCAGGATGATCCAGTAGCCCTGGGTGGGGTGGATCAGGTGCACCATGCCATAGCCGATCGACAATGCCAGCGACAGGCGCAGGGCATGACGGAACAGCAGCGAAGTCGGGGTCAGCTGGGTGCGCAGGCGACTCCAGACGTCCTTGAGGCTGCGCGGCGAACGGTCGAGCAGGCTGCTGTCGCTGGCATCGGCCAGGCCGTCGGGGTTGCTCGCCGAGCCAAGCAGGCGGTCGAGGGTGGCGAGGTTGGCCGACAGCGCCCGCAGCGAGCGCAGCAACCCGCGCCAGGCCGGGTTGTTCTGCAGGCGCAGATGATCGAGCGAGGCGTGCAGGTCTTCCAGTGTCTCGGCAAAGCCGGTGCCATAGGCAAAGGGCTGGCGCAGGCGGATCGACTCGGAAAGCTGCTGGCAGGCCGCGCCCTGCTGGCGCAGCAGGCGTTGGCAGCGGAACATCACGTCGCTGTGGAAGAAAGCCTCGGCCAGGGCATTGTAGGGGTAGTGCGAGGCGCTAACGCGCTCATGGATGTCCTGGGCGAGGAAGTACAGCTTGAGGTAGCGACTTACCTTGGCGTTGGGCTGGCTGTTGCCGACGCGGTGCAGGATGATTTCCTTGGCGATGTTGAGCGCGGCCACCACCTTGCCATTCTGCTGCGCCAGCTCCAGGCGGCGGGCTTCGATATCCAGGTTGCGCACGGGCTCGAACAGGTTGGCCTTGAGCTTGAGGTAGCGTCCCAGCTCGCGGAACAGCCGGGCCAGGCCCTGCTGCACGGGCTGGTGGGCGAACAGCGCCTGCCAGAGCACCGAGAGCAGGCCGTACCACGCCGCGCCGGCCACCAGCAGCAAGGGCTCATGCCAGAAGTCGCTGACCTGGCCGCCGCGCTGGTCGACGCCGATCATGGTGTAGACGGCCAGGATCAACGTGGCCGAGGCAATCGCACCATAGCGTTCGCCCAACGCGCCGAGCATGGTCAGGCCGAAGGTTGCCAACGCCAGGGCGCAGGCGAACACCAGCGGGTAGGGAAACAGCAATTCCACCGAGAGCGCCGCGATGGTGAAGCACACCAGGGTCACGGCCAGGGCGTTGAGGCGACCCTGCCAACTGTCGTCGGTCTCGGCCAGGGCACTGGCGATGATGCCCAGGAACAGCGGGATCAGCAGGCTCATCTCGTCCTGGTACCAGCACAGCGCCATGCTGCCGGTGAGCGCGATCAGGACACGGATGCTGTAGCTGAACTTGTCCTGGCCCCACAAGCGACGCAGGGAATGACGAAGAGACGACGATGACATGATGGGCGTGGGGCCTGCTGGGCTAGGGTCGAGAATGAACCATGCCTGGCGACGGTATGCCGCCAGGCGTCACGGACCAGCAAGAAGCGTTCCGTGCTGCACCGATTCTAACGCGAAAGCCTAGACGAACTGTGCGGCGGCATTCGCCGAGGCCCAGGCCCACTGGAAATTGAAACCGCCCAGGTGGCCGCTGACGTCGACGACTTCGCCGATGAAGTACAGGCCGGGGCTTTTCAACGACTCCATGGTCTTGGACGAGACCTCGCGGGTATCGACGCCGCCCAGGGTGACCTCGGCGGTGCGATAGCCCTCGGTGCCGGCGGGGACAACCTGCCAGGCCGACAGCTTCTCGGCCACCTGAGCGAGCTCCGCGGGCGTGTACTGCTTCATCGGCCTGGAGACGAACCAATGCTCGGCCAGCAGGTTGGCCATCTTGCGCGTGAACAGTTCACCGAGCAGGGTCTTGAGCTCGCTGTTGGGGCGTTCGGACTGCTGCTGTTGCAGCCAGGACAATGCATCATGGTCGGGCAGCAGGTTGATCTCGAGCGTATCGCCCGCCTCCCAGAACGATGACACCTGCAGGATCGCCGGGCCGCTGAGGCCGCGGTGGGTGAACAGCAGGTTCTCGCGAAAGCTCGTGCCGTTGCAGCTGGCGACGCAATCGAGCGAGGTACCGGACAGTTCGGTGCACAGCGTCTTGAGCTGAGGCTCGGTAATGGTGAACGGCACCAGGCCCGCGCGGGTCGGCAGCACGCTGTGGCCGAACTGGCGCGCGACCTGGTAGCCGAAGCCCGTCGCGCCCAGCGTGGGAATCGACAGGCCGCCAGTGGCGATCACCAGCGACTGGCAGCGCCAAGGGCCGGCGCTGGTTTGCAGCCAGTAGCCGTCCTCGGTCTTTTCGATCTGCTCGATGCGGGTATCCATGCGCAGCTGGGCACCGGCGCTGTCGCACTCGGCCAGCAGCAGGTCGAGGATGTCACTGGACTTGTTGTCGCAGAACAGCTGGCCGAGCTTTTTCTCGTGGTACGGCACGGCGTGCTTGGCCACCAGCCCGATGAAGTCCCACTGGGTATAGCGGGCCAGCGCCGACTTGCAGAAGTGCGGGTTCTGCGAGAGGAAGTTGGCGGGTTCGCAGTACATGTTGGTGAAGTTGCAGCGCCCGCCGCCGGACATGAGGATCTTCTTGCCGGGTTTGTTGGCATGGTCGAGCAGTTGCACCCGGCGGCCGCGCTGGGCAGCGGTCAGGGCGCACATCAGGCCGGCAGCGCCGGCACCGATGATGATTACGTCGGTGCTTTGCACGGGGAGATCCCTCAACGATTTCAGTAACGCCACCGGCCCTTGCAGGAGCGGTGGCGTTCATGCGGCTTCAGACAATCCGCACCCGCAGCGAGCGGCCCTTGATCTTGCCGCTGCTCAGCCGGCTCAGCGCCTGTTTGGCCACGCCGCGCTCAACGGCGACGAACGCCTGGAAATCGAAGATGGCGATCTTGCCGACCTGCTTGCCGGGAATGCCGGCATCACCGGTCAGGGCGCCAAGGATATCGCCCGGGCGCAGCTTGTCCTTCCTGCCGGCACCGATGCACAAGGTGCTCATCGGCGGCAGCAGTGGCTCGCCGCCCTTGTCCTTCAGGCTGTCCAGCTGCTCCCAGCGCAGCGGGTGCTTCTGCAGGGCTTCGATGGCCTGGGCGCGGTGGCCTTCGGCCGGGGCGACCAGGCTCACGGCCACGCCTTTCTCGCCCGCACGACCGGTACGGCCGACACGGTGCACATGGATCTCGGCATCACGCGCCAGCTCGACGTTGACGACCAGGTCCAGGCCGTCGATGTCCAGGCCACGGGCGGCGACGTCGGTGGCGACCAGCACGGAGCTGCTGCGGTTGGCGAACAGGGTCAGTACCTGATCGCGGTCGCGCTGCTCCAGGTCGCCATGCAGGGCCTCGGCCACGATACCCTTGGACTTGAGGTGCTGGACGAGGTCGTCGCACTGCTGCTTGGTAAAGCAGAACGCCACGCAGGACTGCGGACGGTAGTGACCGAGCACGCGGGTAACTGCCTCGAGACGATGCTGCGGGTCGATCTCGATGAAGGACTGCTCGATCTGGCTGTCGGTGTGCAGCGACTCGACCTTCACCTGCTGCGGCTGGCGCATGAACCTGGCCGCCAGTTGCTCGATGCCCGCCGGGTAGGTCGCGGAGAACAGCAGCGTCTGGCGGCGCGATGGAGTACGGTCGATGATCTGCGCGATGGCATCGAAGAAGCCCATGTCGAGCATCCGGTCGGCTTCGTCGAGCACCAGCGTGTTGAGGCCGTCGAGCACCAGGGTACCCTTGTCCAGGTGCTGCTGCACCCGCCCCGGGGTACCGACGATGATGTGCGCGCCATGCTCCAGCGAGGCGATCTGCGGGCCAAGCGACACACCACCGCAGAGGGTCAGGATCTTGATGTTGTCCTCGGCGCGGGCCAGGCGGCGCAGCTCCTTGGCGACCTGGTCGGCGAGCTCGCGGGTGGGGCACAGCACCAGCGCCTGGCAACCGAAGTAACGTGGGTTGATCGGGTTGAGCAGGCCGATGCCAAAGGCGGCGGTCTTGCCGCTGCCGGTCTTGGCCTGGGCGATCAGGTCCTGGCCGCGCAGGATGACCGGCAGGCTCTGGGCCTGGATCGGGGTCATCTGGGCGTACCCGAGGGTGTCCAGGTTGGCCAGCATGGCGGCGGACAGCGGCAAGGTGGCGAAGGCGGTAGCAGTGGTGGTCACGAGGCGGGCCTGAAGGGCAAAAATGCCGAGCAGTGTACCAGCCTCGTGGCCTTTGGCCCTAAGGTTCGATCTGCTCGACCGGACGAGGAGCACGCCTTCCGTCCGTTGGCGCCAGTTGCAGGAAGATCGCCGCGGCCAGCATGGCCATCAGGCCAATGCTCACGAACGTCAGCTGGAAGGCGCCCAGGGTGCTTTCGACGCCCTCGGCGCTGCCGGCAGCGGTGAAGCCGCCCAGCAATGCGCCGGCGCACGCCACGCCCAGGCTCAGCGACAGTTGCGCCACCACCGACAGCAAGCCATTGCCGCTACTGGCGCTGGCATCGTCCAGGTCGATCAGCGTCACGGTGTTCATGGCGGTGAACTGCATCGAGTTCACTGCCCCCAGCAAGGCCAGCTGGGCCAGCAGCAACGGGTAGGGGGTACTCTCGCTGACCAGGCCCAGGCTGCACAGCAGCACGCCCAGCAGCAAGGTATTGCTGGTGAGGATGATGCGATAGCCCAGGCGCTCGATCAGCGGGCGCGCGATGGACTTGGCGAGCATGGCCGCGGCGGCCAGGGGAATCATGCTCATGCCGGCTTGCGAAGGCGAATACCCGAGCGCCACCTGCAGCAGCAGCGGCACCAGGAAGGGCAGGGCGCCGCTGCCCAGGCGGGCGAACAGGTTGCCCAGGATGCCCACCGAGAAGGTCCGGGTACGGAACAGGCGTGGCGAGAACAGCGGGTTCTCGATGCGCCCGGCGCGCAGCCAGTACGCCGCCAGGCAGGCCATGCCGGCAAACAGCAGCAGCATGACCCGCAGGTGCGGCAAGTGCAGCTCGCCCAGGCCCTCCATGGCGATGGTGATCAGCACCATCGCCGCGCCGAACAGCACGAAGCCGAGGCCATCGAACGCCGTGCGTTCGGCGCCGCGCAGGTCGGGGATGAACTTCCAGACCGCGTAGCAGCCAAGCGCGCCCACCGGCAGGTTGAGCAGGAAGATCCAGTGCCAGCTGAGAATCTCCACCAGCCAGCCGCCCAGGGTCGGCCCCAGCAGCGGCCCGAGCAGGCCAGGGATGGTGATGAAGCTCATGATCCGCACCAGTTCCGAACGCGGATACGCGCGCAGCACCACCAGGCGCCCGACCGGCAGCATCAGCGCGCCGCCCAGGCCCTGGATGACCCGCGCGCCGACCAACAGGCCCAGGCTGTTGGCCAGCGCGCAGAGCAGCGAGCCGAAGCTGAACAGCAGGATGGCGCTGAAGAAGATCCGCTTGGTGCCGAAGCGGTCGGCGATCCAGCCCGAGGCCGGGATCAGCAGCGCCACGGTGAGCATGTAGGCGATGATCACCCCCTGCATGCGCAGCGGGTTCTCGGCCAGGTCCAGTGCCATGGCCGGCAGGGCGGTATTGAGGATGGTGCCGTCCAGCGACTGCATGAAGAAGGCGATGGCCACCACCCATGGAATCCAGCGGGCAGTGGTCGGGTCCAGCGGCGTACGTTCGGGCATGGGGGATGGCCTTGAGTCGGTAACAACGTTAAAGCCCAACGCTGTACCTGTGGGAGCTGGCTTGCCAGCGAATTGGGCGCTGCCGATATATGGCCCTACCGGCCTATTCGCTGGCAAGCCAGCCCCCACAGGTACAGCTGAGCCCCGCTCACAATGTCAGGGTCAATCCTCTGACCAGCGCCCCCGGCAAATGACTCGATCCGGTTTGTCTCTGCCCGTACGTGCTGGTCGACAGGATCATCTCGCGCTCGCGCGTCAGCGCCTCGAGCCGGCTGCCGAGCAGGCTGTACAGGCTGTCGTCGAAGCGCATGGTGCTCACCGGTGCCTGGATCCTGCCGTTCTCGACCCAGAAGGTGGCGAAGCGAGTCAGCCCTGTCATGCGTGCGGCGGGCAGGTCGGAGTAGTTCAGGTACCACAGGTTGCTGATGTACAGGCCGGTGTCCAGGCGGGCCAGCACGTCACTGCTGGCCAGGTCCCCGCTACCCATGCTCAGCGCGCAAGGCGACTCGTGGCTGTCGGCGCCATTGGCCTCGAGCGCGAACTCGGCCGCGCTGCGGGCGCTCACCAGCCGCTCCAGCGCCCGTCCTTCGCTGACCAGCTGCAGATCGCTGCGCGGCGAGCCTTCGTCGGAAAACGCCGGACTCAGGGAACCGCTGACCTGCTCGTCGATGTTCAGCAAGGGGCTGAGCTGCGCATCGCCGCTGTACAGCCGCTGCAAGGGGCTGTCGCCCGTGGCCAGTGACTGGGCCGAGAACCCGCCCCAGCCCAGCAGGCCGGTGATTTCTTCGAGCGCGGCCGGTGCCAGGAAGGCGCGGTATTGCCCAGGATCGAGCGCCCGCGAAGGCCTGCCCAGGAAGTCGAGCTGCTCGCGCGCCTGCTGCAGGCGCGCCGCGAACGCTTCGCTGCTCCAGGCCTGGCCTGCGTAGTTGGCCTTGACCGCCTGGCCGTTGGCATGGAACAGGCTCCAGTCGAAATTGAAGCTGTTGGCCTGGTGCCAGCCAAAGGCACCGTACGAGCTGGCAAAGCCCCGGCAGATCGGTCCGGCCGCATAGATACCCACCAGGTCCAGCGCGGCTGCACCCCGTTCGACTTCGGCCAGCACCTCGCCCAGGTCGGGCAAGGGCTCTTCGAGCAGGCTATGGCTTTGCCAGGGTTGCTCGTTCAGTGTGAGGTAGGGGTCGGCGGCGAGCAGCGCCAGGGTAGCGCGTAGCTGGGCAAGCGCCTGCTCGAGCCGTTCGCTGTCGACCTGGGCCTGGTCGCCGAGGGTGAACTGCATTTCGGCCTGGCGCCCATCCTTGACCAGCCGCAGCAAGGCGCTGGCCTGGCTGACCTCGCCGGCCTGGCGCACGCGGGCATGGTTGAAGCGGATGAACTGCGAGTGCTCGGCGCTGTAGCTGAAGGTGAAATGCTCGCCGGGCCCGAGCGCCGTGTGCAGGTGATCCACAAGCGTCTGGAAGCGTTGCAGGGGTGTGGCGGGCATCAGGCGTCTCCTCCGAATACATCGATCTGGCTGAACACGCAGGCAGGCGAGGCGTGCCCGACCCGCACCACCTGGTTCGGCTCCCCCTTGCCGCAGTTGGGCGTACCCAGCACCTGGAAGGTGCTGCGGTCACCGACGGCGCTGAGGTTGCTCCAGAATTGCGCGGAGATGCCGCGGTAGTTGGGGTTCTTCACCACGCCCCTGAGCTCGCCATCCTCGATCAGCTGGCCCCATTCGCAACCGAACTGGAACTTGTTGCGCGCGTCATCGATAGACCAGGAGCGGTTGGTGCGCATCAGGATGCCGTGCTCGATGCCGCCGACCAGTTGCTCCAGCGTCTGGTCGCCCGGCTCGATGTTGAGGTTGGCCATGCGGTCGATCGGTGCCCGGTTCCAGCCGCAGGCCCGGCTGTTGGCCACGCCATCCAGGCCTGACCGATACTGTGACAGTGCGCCGCCCAGTGGGCGTAGCAACAGCCCATCGCGAATCAGGAATTGCTTGCTTGCAGGGGTGCCATCGTCGTCATGGCTGTAGCTGGCGAGCTCTTCGCCGATGCTCGGGTCGAAGGTCACGTTGAGCAGGCGCGAGCCATACTGCAGTTCGCCAAAATCGCTGGCCTTGACGAAGCTGGTGCCGGCGTAGTTGCGCTCATCGCCGAGGATGCGGTCCATCTCGAGCGGATGGCCGATCGATTCATGGATCTGCAGCATCATCTGGTCTGGCATCAGCAACAGGTCCCGCGGGCCGCTCGGGGTATTAGGGGCGAGGAGCAGCTGGAGCGCCTGGTCGGCGACCCATGCGCCCGAACCGACCAGTCCACAGCGCTCGAGTACCTCCAGACCGCCTTGCTGGCCGAAGTTCTCGCGGCCAAGGCTGCGGCTCTGGCTGTCGCGCCCGTCGCTGGCGGTGGCGCTGAAGCCCGGAAACAGGAAGCGCTGGGCGTGGCGCAATTGAGCGCCGGCGCTGTTCAGGTAGACCTGCTCGACGGTGCTGATACTCAAGCTGGCCTGCCAGTTCACCAGGCGGCTGTCGCGCGGCACGCTGGCCGATTCGGCAGCCAGCAGCGCCTGGCACTCGGCCAGCGATGGCACGGGCTGATCAAGGTTGGGCGAGCAGTAGTCGTGGCGCTCGCTGGCCACTGCCTGCTCGCTGAGGTCAAGCAGGGCGAGACCGCTGACCTGGCGGGCCAGGGCCTCGGCGCGTTCCAACGCTTGCTGCAGACCGGACTGGGAGAGATCGGCGGTAGCTGCATAGGCCTCGACGCCCTTGATGCGCACGGTCAGCATCGCGCCTTGGTCCTCATGCAGGAACGGCGGCTCGGCCACATCGCGGCGCACCGACAGCGACTGCGAAGACTGCCTGACGTGCCTCAGTGAAAAGAACTCGGCCGTGCTGCGCAGCGCGGCGAAGCGCTGGCGCAGCAAGGCGCTGGAATCGAACATGCGGTGACCTCCGGGTACGCGGTGGCTCCCCCTCAGAACCACCCGCCTTGCATGCTCAGGCAGGTTCGTCCCCGGCCCGAAGCGATACGCGCTCAGTATGGCAGTCTCGCACTTCCCCGGTCAGCAAAAGCCAGGCAGCGCAAGACATGATGCCGCTTAATATACTGGCTCATGGTCCAGCTGCCTCATCTGAGACAGGCGACTACGGGTCCTGACGATGTCGGCCATTTCGCAATGGTCGATCGCTTCGACCAGAGGCAAGGCGCTGATCATGAACACGGTGCAGCGTTTGTCGTACAGCACATCCACCAGGTTCAGAAACCGTTGCTGGGCGGCCGCCGAGGCCTTTGACAGGCGGGGGACGTCTTCGATGATCCAGCAGGGGTACTGTTTGACCAGTGCCAGGTAGTCCATGGTCGCCGTGGGCGCTTCGCAGATGTCGCTGAAGCTCAGCTGCAGCCGTGTGCCCGAGGCCGCGATGGCACGCAGCGGGCGATGGTTTACCTGGAGCACCGTTCTCTTGGCGCCAGGGGCCGGCAAGCCCAGCTGCTCGCGCTGTGACGAGGAGCCGGGGGAGATGAATGCACCCCGGCCGAAGGTGTCGGAGCCTTCGTTGGACAGGCTGCGGTAATCGATATCGCCGGCAATCGATACGATATCCATGTGCCCTTCGATCAGGCGGATAGTGGGCAGGAACCGCTCATGGTAGAGCGGGTTGGGCAACAGGCCTTCGGGTGCATAGTTCGAGGTGGTCAACAGCAGGCAGTCGCGGGCGAAGATGGCCTTGAACACTCGGCTGATCAACATCGCATCGCCGATATCGTGCAAGTGGAACTCGTCGAAGCACAGCAGCTTGCAGTCCCTGAGCATGTCGTCGAGTGCATCGTCCATGCCACGGTCGCTGGCAGACAATTCGAACAGGCGTTGATGCAGTTCCCGGAAGAACTCGTGAAAGTGAACGCGCTTTTTTTCTGCAAACGGCAATGCATCGAAGAAGGTATCCAGCAAGAAGCTCTTGCCTCGGCCTACTGGCCCCCACACGTAAACCCCCTTGGGCTTGCGCAGCTGAATCAGGGGTTTGTGCAGAACATCGTCCGCCAGTTGTCCGAGCCGAAGCGCGCAGGCGCTCTGGTGTGCGTCCAGCGTATAGCCGCGGGATGCCGCAACTGCCTCGATCCGGGAAACGATGTGCTGCATGGGACAGTCCTTGTTGTGATGATTCCCGGGACCATGTTAGCGAGGTTTCGCTATCGTCGAAAGGCAAGCCCCGGGCGCATCGCGCGAAGGAAAGGGTCCGGTGCCCGTGAAACGCCGCGTTGCACGGCGT
>JAQZAY010000009.1 GCA_029239415.1 Pseudomonas sp.
GGGCCAGAACATGACGAGGTACCCATGACCCCCGCAACCGCCCACCAAGGCGCCGCCGGCATCGCCAGCGCCGTCGCCCAGAGCGTGCAATACCAAGGCCGCAAGACCCGCCGCGAAGGCAGCGAGCAGCGCCGCCAGCAGATCCTCGACGCCGCCATGCGCATCGTCGTGCGCGATGGCGTGCGTGGCGTGCGCCACCGGGCCGTGGCGGCAGAGGCAGGCGTGCCGCTGTCGGCCACCACCTACTATTTCAAGGACATCGAGGACCTGCTGGCCGACACCTTCGCCCAGTATGTCGAGCGCAGCGCGGCCTACATGGCCAAGCTGTGGGCCAACACCGAGGTGGTCTTGCGCCAGCTGATCTGCCAGGGCGACGGCAGCCTGCAATGGCGCGCCCGCCTGGCCGATGAAGTCGCGCGCATGACCCACGACTACGTCCTGCGCCAGCTCGGCAATCGCCGCGACTTTCTCATTGCCGAGCAGGCCTTTCGCCAGGAGGCGCTGCTGTGCCCGCGCCTGGCCGAGCTGGTGCGTTCCCACGAGCGCATCCTGCTGCATGGTGCCCGGCAGATGCTGCAGGTGGTAGGCTCGCGCCAGCCCGAGCAGGACGCGCTGGTGTTGACGGCGATTATCGAGCAGATGGAATATCAGGGACTGCTCAAGGACGCCAATGCGCAAGCCGATGGGCAGATGCTCGCTATCCTGACCCGCTACCTGCACCTGGTGCTGGACGCGGGGTGACCTGCGACCGATCTTCAAGGAGAACCCGATGAAAGCCTGGCGTGTGCTGTTGAGCCTGCCCTTCCTGCTGCTGGGCGGCTGTCTGGTGACCTTCAACGAACCGCTGCCGAGCAACCAGGCGGCACCCAAGGCCCTGCTGGGTCAGTGGAGCAGCAAGGACGCCTGGGGCGAGCCACTGCGCCTGAGCATCAGCCGCCAGGGCGGCAACGCCTACAAGGCGGTGGCGCGGGGCAAGGACGACAAGGCCGAGGAATATGTCTTCAGCGTCTCCCGGCATGGCAATCGCTGGTACCTTTCGGCGGGCGTGCCCAAGCGCCTGGGGGGCAACTTCCTGATCGGCGGCTTCGAGGTGATCGACGGCAACCAGCTGGTGCTCTATAACCTCGACGTCGAGCAGGTCCGCCAGGCCGTGGACCAGAGAGAGCTTGCCGGCCGACGCACCGAGGTGCCCCAGGACCATGGCGAAGGCGTACTGATCGACAGCGCCCCGGCGCGGGTACTGGCCTACCTGGAAGATCCGGCCAACTCGGACCTGTTCATCGAAGTGGCGCGTTTCCAGCGGGCCGGCAAGTAAGCGATCCGAACCCAGGAGCATGTGTGGACGAATACCAGCAGACGATACGCGCGTTGTCCGACCGGATTGTCATCGCGCAGACGCCCATCCGGGTGCTCGACGCGGTGAAGTGGGACGACGGCATCCGCCAGGGCTTCCTCAAGACCAAGGGCAAGGAGCCGCCGGCGGTGGACCGGGCGTACTACCAGGCACGGCCGCTGTCGTTCGACTCGGGCGCGGTGAAGTCCGAGTTCCAGAGCATCGAGCGCGACATCACCCGCCAGCTCGGCCAGTTCAACCCCGTGGGGCAGATCATGCGGCGCATGTGCAAGGAGTACCGCATGGTCGTGCGCATGCTCGAAGCCCGCGGCACCGAGGATTTCGGGCTCATTTCCCAGGAGCTCTACGGCGCCGCCTCCGATGCCTTCCATGCCGGCGACCCGACCCTGGCCGACCTGGGCCTGATGCTCTCGGACTACCTCAACAACATCGATGGGCGCGGTGACCTCAAGGACGAGCCCAAGAGCCTGACGGCCAAGGAAGCGGTCGATATCCTCCAGCGCCGCCTGAACAAGGTCTTTGGCGAGGCCGAGGAAACCATCCGCGTGTTCGAGTCCGACGGCATCGTCGCCGACGCCGCGGCGGGCGCCGACTACATCAAGATCCGCTCCGACGCCATGTTCAACAGCCGCGATGTGCGCGCCCTGGAAGTCCATGAAGGCCTGGTGCACGTGGGCACCACTCTCAACGGCCTCAACCAGCCGATCTGCACCTTCCTGGCCAAGGGGCCGCCTTCCTCGACCGTGACCCAGGAAGGCCTGGCGATCCTCATGGAAATCATCGCCTTCGCCTCCTACCCCAGCCGCCTGCGCAAGCTGACCAACCGCACCCGGGCCATCCACATGGTCGAGGAGGGCGCCGACTTCATGCAGGTCTACGAATTCTTCCGCGGCCAGGGCTTCGAGATGGGCGAGAGCTACGGCAACGCCAGCCGGGTGTTCCGCGGGTCGGTGCCCAACGGCCTGCCGTTCACCAAGGACCTGTCCTACCTCAAGGGCTTCATCATGGTCTACAACTACATCCAGTTGGCCGTGAAGAAGGGCAAGCTCGAGCAGATCCCCCTGCTGTTCTGCGGCAAGACCACCCTCGAGGACATGCGTGCCTTGCGCCAGCTGGTCGATGAAGGCCTGGTGGAGCCGCCCAAGTACCTGCCCGAGCAGTTTCGCGATCTCAACGCGCTGTCGGCCTGGATGTGCTTCTCCAACTTCCTCAACCACCTGAGCCTGGATCGCATTGAAGCCGACTACGCGAACATTCTCTGAAGCCTGCCGAGGCCTGTTGCTGGCGTGCCTGCTCATGGGCATGGCCGGCTGCAGCAGCCTGCTGTTCTATCCCGAGCCCGGCCAGCCGTTCACCCCGGAACGGGCCAAGCTGGCTTTCCAGGAGCTGACCCTGACCGCCGCCGACGGCACGCGCCTGCACGCCTGGTGGCTGCCGGCCAAGCCTGGGATGGAGGTGAAGGGCACTGTGCTGCACCTGCATGGCAATGGCGGCAACCTGGCCTGGCACCTCGGCGGCAGCTACTGGCTGCCGGAGCAGGGCTACCAGGTGCTGATGATCGACTACCGTGGCTACGGGCTATCCGAAGGCACGCCGAGCCTGCCGGCGGTCTACCAGGACATCGGCGCGGCGCTGGACTGGTTGGAACAGGCGCCCGGGGTGCAGGGCAAGCCGCTGGTGCTGCTGGGACAGAGCCTTGGCGGCGCCATGGGCATCCACTACCTGGCGGCGCATCCCGAGCAGCGCCGAAGATTCACGGCGCTGGTATTGGACGGGGTGCCGGCCAGCTACCGCGAAGTAGGGCGCTTTGCCCTCGGCACCTCTTGGCTGACCTGGCCGTTGCAAGTGCCGTTGTCGTGGCTGGTGCCCGACGGCGACAGCGCGATCCGCTCGGTCGAACGCCTCGACACGCCGCCCAAGCTGTTCTTCCACAGCATCGACGACACCCTGGTGCCGATGGCCAGCGGTATCCGCCTGTACCAGCACGCGCCACCCCCGCGGGTGCTGCAACTGACCCGCGGCGGCCATGTGCAGACCTTCGCCGACCCGACGTGGCGCCAGGTCATGCTGCGCTTCCTCGACGACCCTGCCCATTTCAACGGCTTGCGGCGCCTGGGCGAAGTGCCCAACTACCCTGACGAGAAGAACGAGCAATGAGTGAAGAGCGCAACGCCATCCCGCTGATCCTGACCGGCGTCGGCAGTATCGCCGTGACCGTCGGGGCCCTCTGGTACTACGGCTACCTGCATTTCGCCAAGCCCCAGGACGCCTTGCTGCTGGCGGACTTCACCATGCTCAAGACCATTCCCGGCGAGGACTACAAGGTATCGTTGGGCCCTGCGCCGCAAGTGGCCCAGTGCATCGATGGGGTGCTGGTGCTGTTCGATACCCAGAAGAAAGGCCTGACTGGGGTGCTAGTGGATCGCAAGAAACAGGCCGTGCGCTGCATGGGGCAGGAGACCCCGCAGCAGGTGAAATGAAAACCCCGCCGGATGGCGGGGTTTTTCAGCAGGTCAACGCGTGATCAGCGCTGGCTGACCGAACGCGGAGCCACCGGCTGGTTGTCGTTGGAAATGGTCACTTCCACTCGACGGTTCTGCGCACGGCCCGAGTTGCTGGAGTTGTCGGCAACCGGGTATTCCTTGCCATAGCCCTGGGCAACCACGCGGGCTGGGTCTACGCCGGCACGCAGCAGTGCGCGGCGAACCGACTCGGCGCGGCGCTCGGACAGGCCCTGGTTGTAGCTCGCCGAGCCGACGGAGTCGGTGTAGCCCTCGACGATCACCTTGCGGTCAGGGTTTTCCTGCAGGAAGGCGGCCAGGGTGGTGATGTTCGGCAGGGCGCTGCTCTTCAGCTCGGCCTTGTTGAAGTCGAACAAGACATCACCGAAGGTCACCAGGGTGCCACGCTCGGTCTGCTTGGCGTTCAGGCTTTCCTGGAGCTTCTTGATCTGCGCGTCGCGGGCATCCAGGCGGGCCTGGGCACGTGCGGCGGCAGCGTTCTTCAGGCTGGCTTCGGAGGTGCGCAGGGCAATGGTCTGCTTGGCCACTTCGACGCGCTGGTTGGTCAGGTAGGCCAGCTGGTCGACCTTCTTCTCATCGTCGCGGTCCATGTAGGCCTTGTCGGCCTTGTTCAGCCAGTCCTGGGCATCCTTGGTCTCGAGAGCCGCGACCTTGCTCGCCTGCGGGTCGCTCTGCAGGGCGGAGAAGTTGGTACGGGCCGACTCCAGGTTCGGGTTGGGCTGGTGCGAGCAGGCAGCCAGGCCGACGCTCAGGGCCAGCAGGGCGGGAATCATGACGTGTTTACGCATAGTGGTTCATCCTTTGATCGATAACGAATGCATGGGTCGGGTGGGCAGGCTCATTCAGCGCTGCGCATGCCTTCCTCACGCAGGTCCTGGACGCCTTGGCGGGCATCTTGTACAGCCTTGGCGGCCTTGGCGGCCTGCGCCTTGCGCTCGGCGACGCGGGCGTCCCATTCGGCCTGTTCGGCCAGGCGCTTGGCTTCGTCATACTTCTTGTCGTGCATGGCGATTTCAGCTTGCTTGAACTTGTCCTGAGCCGCCTTCATCTCGACGGCCGCAAACTCGGTGCCGCCGGCACTGACCGCAGAGTTGACCGCCGATTGAGTCACGGCGTACTGCTCGGTGGGCGGGTTGCCAGCACAACCTGCGAGCACGAAGCTGCTACCCAGCGCCAGGGCGGCCAGCTTGATACTGCGCAGATGAGTGATTGACGATTTCTCGGTGCGGGTCTTCATGGTGGTCAACTCCATTGGATCACTCCTGATAAACGACGATGTCCGTAGCATTCCATCGCATCCCTGGCGGATCCGGGCGCTCTTCGCGATGAGCGCGGCAACGCCCGTGATTGCAGGGGTTCTACCGTGATGGCTTATTGGCTCCGACTCAGGGGTTTTCGCGATAGTTCAGAAAAATCTGGCTTGCCGTTTTTTTTTGCTGACTGATCGGCCAGCGCAACGGTGCCTGGAAATCACCCCTCGTCCTTGCTGCGAGCCTGGCTCAGCTCATGCAGGTGACGCCGCGAAAGCGCCAGGAAACGCGGCGTTGCGCCGATGTCCTGGTACAGCGGGTCGCCTTCCTCGTCGGTGGCGATCACCTGCTGTCCCTGGACATACGGGAAGCTCGCCTCCAGTTCCTCGAGCGCAGCACCGACCAGCTCGCCCAGCAGTTCATGAACCTGGCGCCTGGGATACATCTCGGCGAGCGCAGCCAGGCGCGCCTCGGCTTCCAGGTCCAGGTGCAGGACGTGACCGGTGGCGCTCAGGTGGCCTTTGGCATGGTTTTCCCAATGCTGGGCAAGCTCTCGGATTTTCATGGTGGTCTCTGTCGGCTGTGTGCTGTGGACATGATGCGAAACGTTCAATGCAATAGACCGCGAAGCCCGGAAGACGTTTTACCGCCCGTGCCCGCCTTGAAAGCAGCGACGCCAGGCGGCACTCTGTGGGCAGTGCTGTTCCTGAGCTGATGCGCGGCAGGCCGCGCCGGAGAGAAGGCCCGATGACCGATATCGATCTGCGCTTGCGTGAGGATGTGCATCTGTTGGGTGAGCTGCTGGGCGAGACTATTCGCCAGCAGTACGGGGAGTCGTTCCTGGGCAAGATCGAGGACATCCGCCATGGCGCCAAGGCCGACAGGCGCGGGGGCGCCGAGCAGCTCGACTCGGCCCTGGACGACTTGGCCGAAGCCGACCTGCTGCCCGTGGCCCGGGCCTTCAACCAGTTTCTCAACCTGGCCAACATCGCCGAGCAGTACCAGTCGATCCGCCGCCGCGACGCCGGCCAGCCAGCGCCGTTCGAGGCCCGCGTGCTGCCCGAGCTGCTGACCCGTCTCAAGCAGGCCGGGCATGACGACCAGGCCCTGGCCCGGCAGCTGGGCACACTGGATATCGAGCTGGTGCTGACCGCCCATCCCACCGAAGTGGCTCGCCGCACGCTGATCCAGAAATACGACGCCATCGCCGCGCAACTGGCCGCCCAGGACCATCGCGACCTGGCGCCTGCCGAGCGCGAGCAGGTGCGCGAGCGCCTGCGCCGGTTGATCGCCGAGGCCTGGCACACCGAGGAAATCCGCCGCATTCGGCCGACGCCCGTCGACGAGGCCAAGTGGGGCTTCGCGGTGATCGAGCACTCCTTGTGGCAGGCCGTGCCCAGTCACCTGCGCAAGGTCGACAAGGCCTTGTTCGAGGCCACCGGGCAGCGCCTGCCGCTGGAGGCGGCGCCGGTGCGCTTTGCCTCCTGGATGGGCGGTGATCGCGACGGCAACCCCAATGTCACTGCCGCGGTTACCCGCGAAGTGCTGCTGCTGGCGCGCTGGATGGCCGCCGACCTGTTCCTGCGCGATATCGACTCCCTGGCCGCCGAGTTGTCGATGCAACAGGCCAGCACGGCGCTGCGCGAACGGGTCGGCGACAGCGCCGAACCCTATCGCGCGCTGCTCAAGCAACTGCGCGAACGCCTGCGGGCCACGCGCAGCTGGGCCCAGGCCTCGCTGGCCGCCCCGCAGCCGGCGGGCCCCGAGGTGCTGGCAGACAACCACCAGCTGATCGAGCCGCTGCAGCTCTGCCATCAGTCGCTGCATGACTGCGGCATGGGGGTGATCGCCGACGGGCCATTGCTCGACTGCCTGCGCCGCGCGGTGACGTTCGGGTTGTTCCTGGTGCGACTGGACGTGCGCCAGGATGCCGCCCGGCACAGCGCCGCGCTCTCGGAGATCACCGAGTACCTGGGGCTAGGCCGCTACGATGAGTGGGACGAGGCGCGGCGCATGCGTTTCCTTCAGGATGAGCTGGACAACCGGCGGCCCTTGCTTCCCGCACACTTCACGCCCCAGGACGACACCGCCGAGGTGCTGGCGACCTGCCGCGAGATTGCCGCCGCGCCAGCTGCCTCGCTGGGCTCCTACGTGATCTCCATGGCCGGGGCTGCCTCGGACGTGCTGGCGGTGCAGCTGCTGCTCAAGGAGGCCGGGCTGGTCCGGCCGATGCGCGTGGTGCCGCTGTTCGAGACCCTTGCCGACCTGGACAACGCCGGCCCTGTCATGCAGTGCCTGCTGCAGTTGCCGGGCTATCGCGCCAGCCTGCAGGGCCCGCAGGAAGTGATGATCGGCTACTCCGATTCGGCCAAGGATGCGGGCACCACGGCGGCTGCCTGGGCGCAGTACCGTGCCCAGGAAGAGCTGGTGCGCATCTGCCGCGAGCACCAGGTCGAGCTGCTGCTGTTCCATGGCCGTGGCGGTACGGTTGGCCGCGGCGGCGGCCCGGCCCATGCGGCGATCCTGTCGCAGCCGCCCGGCTCGGTCGCCGGGCGTTTGCGCACCACCGAGCAGGGCGAGATGATCCGCTTCAAGTTCGGCCTGCCGGGCATCGCCGAGCAGAACCTCAACCTGTACCTGGCGGCAGTGCTGGAGGCGACCCTGCTGCCTCCGCCACCCCCGCAACCGGCCTGGCGCGAGGTGATGGACCAGCTTGCCGCCGATGGCGTCAAGGCCTACCGCGCGGTGGTACGCGAGAATCCCGACTTCGTCGAATACTTCCGCCAGTCCACCCCCGAGCAGGAGCTGGGCCGCTTGCCGCTGGGCAGCCGGCCGGCCAAGCGCCGCGCCGGGGGCATCGAAAGCCTGCGGGCCATCCCGTGGATCTTCGGCTGGACCCAGACGCGGCTCATGCTGCCGGCATGGCTTGGCTGGGAGACGGCACTGGGCAATGCGCTGGCGCGCGGCGAGGGCGCGCTGCTGGCCGAGATGCGCGAGCACTGGCCGTTTTTCCGCACGCGCATCGACATGCTGGAGATGGTCCTGGCCAAGGCCGATGCCGAAATCGCCCTGGCCTACGACCAACGTCTGGTGCAACCGCGACTGCTTCCTTTAGGGGCCCGATTGCGCGACCTATTGTCGCAGTCCTGCCAGGTGGTCCTGGGCCTGACCGGGCAGCAGGTGCTACTGGCGCACAGCCCCGAGACGCTGGAATTCATCCGTCTGCGCAACACCTACCTCGACCCGCTGCACCGCCTGCAGGCCGAGTTGCTGGCCCGCTCGCGCGATCGCCAGGCCGCTCTGGACGGCCCGTTGGAGCAGGCCTTGCTGGTGACCGTGGCGGGCATTGCCGCCGGTTTGCGCAACACCGGCTAGGGACGCCCGCCCAGGGAGGGACAGGGTAGACGGGCGGGGCAGGAGGAAGGCTTCGCCGGGTGGTTGCGCCCGGCGCAACCACCCGGCAGACCTTGCGCAAGCGGGGTGGCGTTCGTGCCGGGGTACGCTTGAATGGGTGTCGGGCGCTGTGTATCTTGAGCAGCCTTTTGACCCATTCAGGGTCGATACCCATTTTTCCGGACTTGGCCCTGGATGCCGAATCCATTGATTTGCTTACAAAAAAATTGAGGAGCACAAGATGCGCGTTATTCTGCTGGGAGCTCCCGGGGCCGGTAAAGGTACTCAGGCAAAATTCATCACCGAAAAGTTCGCTATTCCACAGGTCTCCACCGGCGACATGCTGCGTGCGGCCGTCAAGGCTGGCACCCCGCTTGGCCTGGAAGCCAAGGCGATCATGGACGCTGGCAAGCTGGTTTCCGATGAGCTGATCATCAACCTGGTCAAGGACCGCATCGCCCAGCCCGACTGCGCGAACGGCTTCCTGTTCGACGGCTTCCCACGCACCATCCCGCAGGCACAGGCCCTGGTCGCGGCCGGTGTCGAGATCGACGCCGTGGTCGAGATCGCCGTGGCCGACGAGGAAATCGTCCAGCGCATTGCCGGTCGTCGTGTGCACGAGGCCTCGGGCCGCGTCTACCACGTCGTCTACAACCCGCCAAAGGCTGAAGGCAAGGACGACGTCAGCGGCGAGGACCTGGTGCAGCGCAAGGACGACACCGAGGAGACCGTGCGTCATCGCCTGTCGGTCTACCACGAGCAGACCAAGCCGCTGGTGGACTTCTACCAGCAGCTGTCGACCGCCAACGGCGGCAAGCCCAAGTACAGCCACATCGAAGGCGTCGGCTCGGTCGAGGCCATCACCGCCAAGGTGCTGGCTGCCCTGAGCTGATCCACACCCGGTGCATGCAACGGCCCGCTCGCGGGCCGTTGTCGTTTATACTGCTGCTCCTTTTTCCCATGCCTGAGACCGCTTTCGATGACCACCTTGCTGGCCCTGATACCGCCACTGAAGCCTGCTCCGTCGCCTTGCTGCACGAGGGGCGGGTCAGCAGCCACTACGAGGTGATCCCCCGCCAGCATGCGCAGAAGCTGTTGCCGATGATCCAGACGCTGCTGGCCGATGCCGGTATCGGTCTTAACGCCCTCGATGCGATTGCCTTCGGTCGTGGCCCGGGGGCCTTCACCGGCGTGCGCATCGCCATCGGCGTGGTCCAGGGCCTGGCCTTCGCCCTCGACCGGCCGGTGCTGCCGGTGTCCAACCTGGCGACCCTGGCCCAGGGCGCACTGCGCGAGCGCGGCGCGTCGCAGGTGGCGGCCGCCATCGATGCCCGCATGGACGAGGTGTACTGGGGCTGCTACCAGGCCCACGACGGCGAGATGCGCCTGTGCGGCCAAGAGGCGGTGATCGCGCCCGAGCGCGTGAGCCTGCCGCAAGGCTGCGCTGGCGAGTGGTTCGGCGCCGGTACCGGCTGGGGCTATGGCGAGCGCATGGCCGTGCAGGTTTCGAGTCACGATGCCAGCCTGTTGCCCAGCGCACTCGACTTGCTGAACCTGGCCGGTTTTGCCTGGGCACGGGGCGAGGCCATCGCTGCCGATCAGGCGCAGCCGGTGTATCTGCGCGATAACGTGGCCACGCCCAAGGCACGCTGACTGCAGCTCGTCGGTTATCGCGAGGCGCAATAAAACCTTTTGTATGCTCTGTGGTCCAGTTATCACATGGGCATTAGCGAAGGGACTCTGATGCTGCTAAATTGCCATCAATGATCCCGGGTAGCTTTTCATGCGTATCGACGGCTTTTCTCCATCTTCCTATCCAGTCAAGCGTGCCCCGCGCAAAGCGCCGGTGCGGGACGAGGGCCTGGAAGATGCCGAGCTCGTCGACGAAGCAGATATGCCCCAGCCGGCCCGGGCCAGCAGCCGCCCAGGCAGCAGCCTGCCGGCTCGCCAACAGGACATGGTCCATCCCCGTGCTTGCGACCGGCGCACCGCCACTGCGCTGGCCAGCTATCTCTCGACCGCAGGCTTCATCGACTGGGAGATGGAAGTACTGGGGCTGGACCTGTACGTCTGAGGCATGACTGCGCCCCTGCTGCCGTATTTCCTGGGTTGTCCCTCGTGGAGTGAAAACGCCTGGCGCGCCTACCTCTATCCCGCCGATGCCCGTCCCACCGACTACCTCGCCCTGTACAGCCAGGTCTTCAATGCCGTCGAAGGCAATACCACGTTCTATGCCCGTCCCGCTGCCAGCACGGTAGAGCGCTGGGCACAGCTGATGCCTGCGCATTTTCGCTTCACCGCCAAGTTTCCCCGTGACATCAGCCATGCGCAGGATCTGCGCGAGCAGCTCCAGGCCGGACTGGATTTCATCGACTTGCTCAAGCCCTTGGGCCAGCGCGTCTCGCCCTATTGGCTGCAGTTGCCCGCGAGCTTCGGCCCGGCAAGGCTGGGCGAGCTGGTGCACTTTCTCGACGAAATCGGCGCGCCGGTGGCCGTAGAGGTGCGCAACCAGGCCTTCTTCGCCCGTGGCGACCAGGAACGCCTGCTCAACCGTCTGTTGCACGAGCGTAGCGTGGAGCGCATCTGTCTCGACCCGCGCGCCTTGTTCAGCTGCACCTCCGGCGAGGCGTCCGTGCTGCATGCTCAGGCGAAAAAGCCCAACGTGCCGCCACGCCCTGCAGCGTTCAGCCAGCACCCGCAGGTGCGCTTCATCGGCCACCCCGAGCTCGAGGCCAATGACCGCTTCCTCGTGCCCTGGCTCGACAAGGTCGCCCACTGGATCGAAGAGGGCCGCAGCCCCTACGTGTTCCTGCACACCGCCGACAACCTCCAGGCCGCCGCGCTCGCCCAGCGCTTTCATCGGCAGCTGATGGAGCGCTTGCCGGGGCTGGCACCTTTGCCGGAATTGCCACGTGGGCCTGAGGTCGAACAACTGGGACTACTCTGACGACTCATTTCATCTACCCGAGGTTGTGACCATGGATGTGCAAACCCTGCGTGCCGAAGCGTTCAAGGCGCTGCATGAGCGAGATGGCGCCTTCGTCATTCCCAATCCCTGGGACGCAGGTTCCGCCCGGTTGCTGGCAAGCCTGGGGTTCGAAGCCCTGGCGACCACCAGCGCAGGCCTGGCATTTTCACTGGGGCGGCCCGACGCCGAAGCCTGCATGAGCCTGGACGAGACCCTGGCCAACGCCCAGGGCATCGTCGATGCCAGCGCCTTGCCAGTGGCTGCAGATCTTGAAAACGGCTTCAGCGACATGCCCCAGGGCTGCGCCGAGACCATCCTGCGCGCCGCCGGGGCCGGGCTGGTGGGCGGCTCCATCGAGGATGCCAGCGGCCACGCCGAATCGCCTATCTATGATTTCGGCCTCGCGGTGGAGCGGGTCAGGGCAGCGGTGGAGGCTGCGCGCAGCCTGCCTTTTCATTTCACCCTGTGCGCCCGCGCGGAGAACCTGCTGCATGGACGGCTCGACCTTGACGACACCATCAAGCGCCTGCAGGCCTTCGCCGAAGTGGGTGCCGATGTGCTCTATGCGCCAGGATTGCGCAGCGTCGACGAGATTCGCGCGGTGGTGCAGGCCGTCGCGCCCAAGCCGGTCAACGTGCTGATGGGCATGAGCGGCGTGCCGTTGTCCGTCAACCAGCTGCAGGACCTGGGCGTGCGCCGCATCAGCGTCGGCTCGTCACTGGCGCGGGCGGCGTTCGGCGCACTGCAGCGCGCAGCGTTGGAAATACGCGAGACGGGTACGTTCGGCTACGGCGAGCAGGCCTTGCCGTTCAGCGAGCTCAACGATCTGTTCCGACGCTGAGGCGGCATGCGTCCTGCCAGGGTGTTGCTGCTCATCGGGCTGCTGGCAGCGGGCCTGGCCTGGTACCAGGGCTGGCGCCTGCCAGACGCCTGGAACCCCTGGGCCCCGCTGGACGTGAAGCAGCCGCCCAACCTGCTGAGCGCCTACAAGCTGTCGCGGCTGCGCCATGACCCGCACCTGTGCGAGCAGGCCCTGGCGACGTCCTCGCTGCGCTACCGCAAGCAGGCCGACAGCCCGGCCTCGGCCAAGTGTCCCTTGAGCGATGTGCTGCGCATCGAAGCAGGCCAGGCGCGCCTTTCCAGCAGTTTCCTCGCCAGTTGCCCGCTCGCGGTGGCCTACGCACTGTTCGAGCATCACGGCCTGCAACCCGCGGCGCAGCGAGTGTTCGGCCAGCGCGTGACGCAGGTCGATCACCTGGGCAGCTTCGCCTGCCGCAACGTCTACAACCGCAAGCAGGGACGACTCAGCCAGCATGCCACGGCCAACGCCCTGGACATCAGCGGCTTTCGCCTGGCGGACGGCCAGCGCATCGTGCTGGCCAAGGACTGGCAAGGGCAGGGCGTGAAGGCACGGTTCCTGCGCGAGGTGCAGAAGGCCGGTTGCGAGAGCTTCAACACGGTGCTGGGGCCTGACTACAACGCCGCGCACCACAACCACTTCCACCTGGACATGGGGCGCTGGCAGGTCTGCCGCTGACCTCAGGCGTGGGCGCGCACGTTGTTGAGCACCACCGGGCGGGCCCAGTGGTTGTCGAAGTCCAGTGCCGATTGCTGGGCGGCGAGGGCGGGTTCGTCGAAGGGCTCCGGGGCGGGGTCCAGCAGGTTCGTCTCGAACTCGGCGATCGGCAGGAACAGCGGGCGCGGCGCCGGGCCCGGGCCGGGTTCGGCGATCGGCTGGCCCTGGCTCATGACCACGGGACGCAGCCAGCTGTTGTTCAGGTCGAGCTGGCGTTGCTGTTCGATCAGCTCGGCTGCGCTGAACGGCTCCGGGGCCGGGTCCAGCAGGTCCATCTCGAATTCGGCCTTGGGCAGGAACAGTGGCTCGGGGGGCGCCACCACGGTGTCGCGCACCTGGCACAGGCGCTGGGTATTGATCTGGGCCAATAGCCGCGCCCCGCCAATGGGCTCGCCGCTGACCTTGTCGTAGTGCTCGATGGCCGGTGCCGCGTTGCCTGCCTCCTCGCCCTGCTGCTCGGCCAGCGCCCGGGCAAAGAAGTCCTGCCACAGATGGCTGACGCCGCCCAGTGCCTGGGTATTGTGCCGGCCATAGTCGCCAACGGGCGAAAGGTAGGTCGAGCCAAGGAGAAGTGTGTCTGTCATGGCAGTCGCGGGTGTAGGGCTCTGGCACAATAGCGGATACTGCATGTATCGGCCCAGGCCGGGGATTCCTTGAATTTTTTGAGTGCGTGAACTGATGGACGAGCAACAGCAGGTAGGCGGCATCCGGGTCGAGGCCCTGGCGCCCGAGTTTCAGGCGCAGGCCGATGAATGGGCACAGCGCCTGGGCTTGCCGCTGGTGGAGGCCGAGGCCGGGTTCGCCGTGCAGGTCGGCGCCGATGGCTTGCAGGTCCAGCAACTGGGCCCGCAGGCGCCAGGCCCGGTGCGCGTGGACTTCGTCGAAGGCCAGGCCGCGCACCGGCGGCTGTTCGGCGGCGGCACCGGGCAGATGATCGCCAAGGCAGTCGGCATCGCCCAGGGCGTGCGGCCGCGGGTGCTCGACTGCACGGCGGGCCTGGGCAAGGATGCCTTCGTGCTGGCCAGCCTGGGCTGCCAGATGACCCTGATCGAGCGCCAGCCGCTGATCGCCGCGCTGCTGGAGGATGGGCTGGCGCGGGCTCGCGGCGACGACGAGACCGGGCCCATCGTGGCGCGCATGACCTTGTTGACCGGCAATGCCATCGAGCACCTGCGCCAGTGGCAGGGCGAGCCGCCGCAGGTGATCTACCTCGACCCGATGTTTCCGCACCGTGAGAAGAGCGCGCTGGTGAAGAAGGAAATGCGCGTGTTCCGGCCCCTGGTCGGGGACGACCTGGATGCGCCGGCGCTGCTCGAGGCAGCATTGGCGCTGGCCACCCACCGGGTGGTGGTGAAGCGCCCGCGCAAGGCACCGATCATCGAGGGCGCCAGGCCGAGCCACAGCCTGGAAGGCAAGTCGAGCCGCTACGATATCTATCCCAAGAAAGCGCTCAAGCCCTGATCCCTGTAGTGATTGATCAGTTCCGGTAGGCCCGCATGAACAGCCCTACCACCTCCCGCACATGCGCCTCGGCCTCGGCGCCTTGCAGCGCCGGGGCGCACCCGAGCAGCAAGCGGTAGTCCGGCGCTCCCTTGACCAGGCAGAGAAAATGCTCGGCCGCGCGCGCTGGGCTGTCGATCCGCAACAGCCCTCGCGCATCGATATCGCGCAGCAGCGCCTGCATCTCGGCCAGCACCCGCTTGGGCCCCGCTTCGTAGAAATAGTGCCCGAAGCCAGGGTCCTGATTGCCCAGGGCAATGATCAGGCGACTGAGCTTGACCGCCTCGTCGCTGCTGACCAGTGCCTGGAAACTGCGGGCGATGTTCAGCAGCACGTCTTGCACCGGTACATCCTCGGGCAACTCGAAGATCACCTCGGGCAACTGCGCCTGGCAGGTCGCCATGACCGCTGATTCGAACAGGGTCTGCTTGTCGGTGAAATGGCTGTAGACCGTGAGCTTTGAAACACCTGCCGCCGTAGCGACCGCATCCATGCTGGTGCTGGCATAGCCCAGGCTGAGAAACAGGGCCTTGGCGGCTTCGAGTATGGCCTCGCGCTTGGCCATGTCCTTTGGCCGGCCAGGGCCGATGGGAGCGTCGTTGGGCATTGTGTCGTACATAGGCTGGAAAAAGATCGCTCATGTTACCGGGTTGGGGAGCCGCCGACTGTAACCGGCTGCCGGTTGGTCGATACTGTTTTTCTCATCGCCACCGGCTTCCGTGCCTCGATGCGCTGGATTAATATACTGCCCAGTATAAATATTCGAAATGCCCCTCGAAGAAGGCCATCCACCATGTTGCGCCATGCCTTGCCCCTTGTTTGCGTACTCACGCTCGCCGCCTGCGGGGAGCAGGCGCAGCCACCTGTCGTCCCGCGCCCAGCCCTGGTGGTCCAGCCACAGCCGGCCGGCGCCACGGCCGACAGCTACCCAGGCGAGGTGCGGGCGCGTTTCGAGCCCGAGCTTGCCTTTCGGATCGCCGGCAAGGTGAGCAAGCGCCTGGTGGAGGAGGGGCAACGGGTCAAGGCCGAGCAGCCGCTGGCCGAGCTCGACCCGCAGGACGTGCGCCTGCAACTGGAGGCCAACCGCGCCCAGCTCGCCGCCGCCGAGGCCAACCTGAGCCTGGTACGCGCCGAGCGTGACCGCTACCGGAAGCTGCTCGACCGGCAGATGGTCAGCCATTCCCAGTACGACAGCGCCGAGAATCTCTACCGTGCTGGCCTGGCGCGGCTCAAGCAGGCACGCGCCGAAGCCGACGTGGCGGGCAACCAGGCCGGCTACGCCGTGCTGCGGGCGCCACGCGACGGAGTAATCGCCAAGCGCATGGTCGAAGTCGGCCAGGTCGTGGCAGCCGGCCAAAGCGTCTTCACCTTGGCGGCCGATGGCGAGCGCGAGGTGGCCATCGGTATTCCCGAGCAGCAATTCGGCCGATTCGCCGTAGGACAGGTGGTGAACGTCGAGCTGTGGTCGCAGCCCGACCAGCGTTTCGCCGGGCACATCCGCGAACTGTCGCCAGCCGCCGACCCGCGTTCGCGCACTTACGCGGCGCGAATCGCCTTCACCGCCACCACGGTCCCGGCGCAGTTGGGCCAGAGTGCGCGCGTATTCATCGCCCAGGCCGAACGGCCGGCACTGGCGCTGCCGCTATCGGCGGTGACCGCCGAGAACGGCCAGGCCTATGTCTGGCGGGTGTCTCCTGACAACCGCCTGCAGCGCGTGGGCGTTCGGCTTGGGGCATACGGCGCCGACAGCGTGGCGGTGCTCGAAGGCCTGGAGGCCAGCGACTGGGTGGTCGCGGCCGGCGGCCATGTCCTGCACGAAGGGCAGCAGGTGCGGCCAGTGGACCGCACCCATCGAATGGTGAACGTGGCGGCCAAGGAGTAAGTCACGATGGGTTTCAACCTTTCCGCCTGGGCGCTGCGCAATCGCCAGATCGTCCTGTTCCTGATGCTCCTGCTGGCTGCGATTGGCGTCATGTCGTACAGCAAGCTGGGGCAGAGCGAAGACCCGCCCTTTACCTTCAAGGCCATGGTGATCCGCACCCTGTGGCCCGGAGCCAGCGCCGAGGAGGTTTCGCGCCAGGTCACCGAGCGCATCGAGAAGAAGCTGATGGAGACGGGCGAATACGAGAAGATCGTCTCGTTCTCGCGCCCCGGCGAGTCGCAGGTTACCTTCATGGCCCGCGACTCGCTGCACTCGGCCGACATCCCCGAGTTGTGGTACCAGATCCGCAAGAAAGTCGCCGACATCCGCCACACCCTGCCGGCGGGCGTGCAAGGGCCGTTCTTCAACGATGAGTTCGGCACCACGTTCGGCAACATCTACGCCCTGTCTGGCGACGGTTTCGACTATGCGGTGCTCAAGGACTACGCCGACCGCATCCAGGTCCAGCTGCAGCGGGTCAAGGATGTCGGCAAGGTCGAGTTGGTCGGGCTGCAGGACGAGAAGATCTGGATCGAGCTGTCCAACGTCAAGCTGGCCACGCTCGGTGTGCCGCTGGCCGCGGTGCAGCAGGCGCTCGAGGAGCAGAACGCGGTCAGCGCCGCGGGCTTCTTCGAGACGCCCAGCGAACGCGTGCGACTGCGGGTCAGCGGGCGCTTCGACAGCGTCGAGCAGATCGAGCATTTTCCGATCCGGGTAGGCGACCGCACCCTGCGCATCGGTGATGTCGCCCAGGTGCACCGCGGCTTCAACGACCCACCCGCGCCGCGCATGCGCTTCATGGGCGAGGATGCAATCGGCCTTGCCGTGTCGATGAAGGACGGCGGTGACATCCTCATGCTGGGCAAGGCGCTGGAAGTGGAGTTCGCTCGCCTGGCCAGCAACCTGCCGGCGGGCATGGCGCTGCGCAAGGTGTCCGACCAGCCCGCGGCGGTAAAGGCCGGCGTGGGCGAATTCGTCCAGGTGCTGGTCGAGGCGCTGGCCATCGTGCTCCTGGTGAGCTTTTTCTCGCTGGGGGTGCGCACCGGCCTGGTGGTGGCCTTGGCAATCCCGCTGGTGCTGGCGATGACCTTCGCCACCATGCATTACCTGGGCATCGGCCTGCACAAGATTTCACTCGGGGCGCTGGTGCTGGCGCTGGGCCTGCTGGTGGACGACGCGATCATTGCGGTGGAGATGATGGCGATCAAGATGGAGCAGGGCTTCGACCGCCTCAAGGCCGCCAGCCATGCCTGGTCGAGCACGGCGTTCCCGATGCTTACCGGCACCCTGATCACCGCGGCGGGTTTCCTGCCGATCGCCACGGCCCAGTCGAGCACCGGCGAGTACACCCGCTCGATCTTCCAGGTGGTGACCATCGCCTTGCTGGCCTCGTGGATTGCCGCGGTGATGTTCGTTCCTTACCTGGGCGAGCGCCTGTTGCCGGACCTGGCCAAGCGTCATGCGGCCCGGCATGGCGGCGCCGAGGGCGCGCCCGACCCCTATGCCACGCCGTTCTACCAGCGCGTGCGACGGCTGGTGGAGTGGTGCGTGCGGCGGCGCAAGACGGTGATCCTGCTGACCCTCGCCGCGTTCGTCGGCAGTATCGTGCTGTTTCGCTTCGTGCCCCAGCAGTTCTTCCCGGCCTCGGGTCGCCCGGAGCTGATGGTCGACCTGAAGCTGGCCGAAGGCGCCTCGCTGAGCCATACCACCGAGCAGGTCAAGCGCCTCGAAGGACTGCTCAAGGCCCGCGCGGGCATCGACAACTATGTGGCCTATGTGGGCACCGGCTCGCCGCGCTTCTACCTGCCCCTGGACCAGCAGTTGCCCGCGGCCAGCTTCGCCCAGTTCGTGGTCCTGGCCAGCAGCATCGAGGACCGCGAGGTCCTGCGCAGCTGGCTGATCGCGACTCTCGACGAGCAGTTCCCCGAGCTGCGGGCCCGGGTCACGCGCCTGGAGAACGGACCGCCAGTGGGCTACCCGGTGCAGTTCCGGGTCACCGGCGAACATATCGAGCAGGTTCGCGCCCTGGCCCGCCAGGTGGCGGCCAAGGTGCGTGAAAACCCCCATGTGGTGAACGTGCACCTGGACTGGGAAGAGCCGAGCAAGGTGGTCCTGCTCGATATCGACCAGGACCGCGCCCGTGCCCTGGGCGTGACCACGGCGCGGCTGTCGCGCTTCCTGCAGGGGTCGCTGACCGGCGCGACGGTCAGCCAGTACCGCGAGGACAACGAGCTGATCGAGATCCTGTTGCGCGCCACCCCGCACGAGCGCAGCGAACTGGAGCGCCTGGGCAGCCTGGCCGTGCCCACCGAAAACGGGCAGAGCGTGGCGCTGTCGCAGGTGGCGACCCTGGAGTACGGCTTCGAGGAAGGCATCATCTGGCACCGCAACCGCCTGCCGACGGTCACGGTGCGCGCCGATATCTACGGCAAGGACCAGCCGGCGAGCCTGGTGCGGCAGATCCTGCCGACCCTGGAGCCGGTGCGGGCGCAGCTGCCGGATGGCTATTTGCTGGAGGTCGGCGGCACCGTCGAGGACTCCGAGCGGGGGCAGAGGTCGGTGAACGCCGGGATGCCACTGTTCATCGTCGTGGTGCTCAGCTTGCTGATGCTGCAGCTGCGCAGTTTCTCGCGCACGGTGATGGTGTTCCTGACGGCGCCCCTGGGTTTGATCGGGGTGACGCTGTTCCTGCTGGTGTTCCGCCAGCCATTCGGTTTCGTCGCCATGCTCGGCACCATCGCACTGGCAGGCATGATCATGCGCAACTCGGTGATCCTGGTGGACCAGATCGAGCAGGACATCGCCGGGGGGCTGGACCGGTGGCAGGCGATCATCGAGGCCACGGTACGGCGCTTCAGGCCTATCGTGCTCACGGCGCTGGCGGCCGTGCTGGCGATGATCCCGTTGTCGCGCAGCGTGTTCTACGGGCCGATGGCGGTAGCGATCATGGGTGGCCTGATCGTGGCCACGGCGCTGACCTTGCTGTTCTTGCCGGCGTTGTATGCGGCCTGGTTCAGGGTCAGGAAGGAAGGCTGAAAGCAAGCGGCCGAAGCAGGTGCTTCGGCCGTTTGCGTCACAGGAATTGCAACTGCGAGCTCCGATCGCTCAGAGCGCGCCGAAGACCTTCTTGGCCAGGCTGGTGGCTGCGGCTGCCGGGTTCTCGCGGATGCTCGCCTCTTGCTGCGCGATCATCTTGAACAGGCCATCGAGCGCTTGCTCGGTGACGTAGTTCTCGACGTTGGCGGTTTTCGCGCTGCCAATGCCCAGGCCCGCGGCCTGGCCGGCGAAGCTGTTGTACTGCTGCACCAGGCCGACCTTGTCGGTGGCCTGCTTGACGATCGGCAGGAACTTGGCGCGGATCTGCTCGCGGCTGGTCTTGTTGAGGTACTGCGTTGCCGAATCATCGGCGCCGCCGAGAATGCCCTTGGCATCGGTCACCGACATGTTCTTCACCGCATCGACCAGGATCGCCTGGGCTTGTGGCACGGCAGCCTCGGCGGCCTTGTTCATGCTCGCCTCGAGCGCTTCGACCTGCTCGCCCTTGCCGAACATCTTCATGGCCTTGGCCGCCTTGCCCAGGTTGCCCGGCAGCTCGATGCGCACCTCGGGATTGTTGCTGAAGCCACCGGCGGTGCCCAGTTGCTTGACGGCGATCTGCGCGCCTTGGGCCAGGGCGTCCTTCAGGCCACCGGTGGCGTCCTTCTGGGTCAGGTCGCCCAGCGACAGGGCCAGGGCGCTGGCAGACAGCAGCAGGCCGGCGCACAGGGTGGTGAAGCGCAGGGAGGTTCGGATCATGACGGCATCCTTATGGGGAAAATGAGCGGGAATCAGCGTACCTGGTCGAGCTTGATGCGCAGTGGCTGCGGATCATTGCCATCGAGTTGTACGCCATGGTGTTCGGTGGTGATGAACAGCGGCTTGCCATCGAGCTCGATGCGCGCGCTCACGGCGTAGCGATGGCCTGGCTTGACCTGTGCCGGGTCGTAGGAAAGCGTGAAGGGCAGCGGGACATTGCCCTTGACCGGGCCGCTCTGGCTGGCCAGCGTCACGGCAGCGGCGTCCATCAGCGAGACATCCTGCAGGTTGACGCTCAAGGTGGCGCTCGGCGGCAGGGCGATCCGTTGCAGGTAGAAGACTTCGCCGTGCAGCGAGGCCTTGTGGTGTGCAGGGGTGCTTGAGCAGGCCGCCAGCAGGGATGCGCAGCACAGCAGGAAGAGTTTTCTCATGGAGTCTCCGTGGTTCTCGAGAATGGCATGGGCCAACCAGGGGGACTTTAACGGATTTTCCCCCTGCAGGCCTTCAGCAATCCCCACGCCGCGCCTACGGCTACAGCACAGGCGTCTCGCGGTGCAACGCCACCTGGCGGATCGACAGGCGCAACTCCGCCGGCAATACGCGCTTGGCCACGCCTTCGGCCAGCTCGCCAAGCTTGTCGTGATAGCCCAGCTTGCCGCTGCCGTCCGGTCGCAGCACGCCTTGGCCGACCAGCGTCTGGATGAAGTGGCGGAACAGCGACTTGTCGAAGAACTCCGGCGCGTTCAGCCCATGCAGGATCGACAGGCGCTGGGCCATCATCACGCAGAGGTCCTCGAGCTCCTCGGCACTCAGGCTGTGCTGGCCGCTGTTGAGCAGCAGTGAGGTAGCCATGTAGAAACGCTGCAAGGTCTGGGTGATGGTGCGTGCCAGCAGGGTCAGCAGCACGAACTGCCGCGAGCTTGGCGCCGGACGCAGGTAGACGCCGTTTTCCAGGCGCAGCAGGCCTTGTTCGACCAGTGCCTGCAGCCACTGGTCGATCACCTCGTCCAGCTGCTCGGGTTCCCAGCGCAGGAACAGCTCGGCCTGCAGGTAGGGATACAGGGCGCGAGTGTATTGGCCGATCAGTTCGCGGCTGATGCGCGAGCTGCTCTGGAAGAAACTCGCGAGCAGTCCAGGAAGGGCGAAGATATGCAGGATGTTGTTGCGGTAGTAGGTCATCAGTACCGCGTTGGCCTCATCCAGGTACAGGATGCGTCCCAGGGCGTCCTGCTGCTCGGCCACCAGGCCCATGCCCCTGACGTGGCCGATCAGTCCCAGCGCGTCGCCTTCGGGCAGGGTGGTGTGGGGCGAGTAGGGCACCTTGCGCAGCAGCACCAGGTACAGGTCCAGTACCCGCGTGAGGGCGCTTTCGTCCAGCGCCATGCGGCTGGTCGAGAGCAGCGCCAGCGCCATCAGGTTGACCGGGTTCACGGCGGCGGCTTCATTCATGCGGCGGGCGACGGTCTCGCCCAGGCGTGTCGTGGTCTGGTTGAGCCATGCCGGGCGGAACTGTGGGCCGAGCTCCTGCTCGTGCCAGCCAGGCTGCTGCTGGTCGAGAAACCCCGCCAGGCGGATCGGCTCGCCGAAGTTGACGTAGACCTGGCCGAAGCGCTGCCTCAGGGCGCCGATCACCTTGAAGATGTCGAAGATCGACTCCTTCTTCTTGCTCGCGCCACGCAGTTCGCCCAGGTAGGTACGGCCTTCGAGCACCCGTTCGTAGCCGATGTACACCGGCACGAAGACGATCGGCGTGCGCGAGGAGCGCAGGAAGCTGCGCAGGGTGATCGCCAGCATGCCGGTCTTGGGCTGCAGCATGCGCCCGGTACGCGAGCGGCCGCCTTCGACGAAGTACTCGACCGGGAAGCCCTTGGTGAACAGCGTGTGCAGGTATTCGTTGAACACCGCGGTGTACAGCGGGTTGCCCTTGAAGGTGCGGCGCATGAAGAACGCACCGCCGCGGCGCAGCAGGCTGCCGATCACCGGCATGTTGAGGTTGATGCCCGCAGCGACGTGCGGTGGCGTCAGGCCGTTGCGGAACAGCAGGTAGGACAGCAGCAGGTAGTCGATGTGGCTGCGGTGGCAGGGCACGTAGATCACCTCGTGGCCCGGTGCGATGCCTTGCACCTGCTCGATGTGGTTGACCTTGATGCCGTCGTAGATCTTGTTCCAGAACCAGCTCAGCACCACTTCGAGGAAGCGGATGGCGGTGTAGGTGTAGTCCGAGGCGATCTCGTTGCCGTAGCGCAGAGCCAGGGCTTCGGCCTTGGCCAACGGAATCTTTTCGCGCTCGGCCTCATCGCTGATGGCCTGGCGTACCAGCGGCGCGTGGACCAGGCCCTTGACCAGGTTGCGGCGGTGCGAGATGTCCGGGCCGATGACCGCGGTCCTGAGGTTGCGAAAATGCACGCGCAGCAGGCGCTGGGCCATGCGCACGGTGCGCTCGTGCCCCTTGTTGTGCTGCACCAGCTCGCGCAGGTGGATGGGCGCCGAGAACTGCACGCGGGTCTTGCGCCCCAGCATCAGCACGGTCAGCAGGCGGCGCAGGCGCCCGGTCACCGCCCAGCTGTCGGCGAACAGCAGCTTCCACGGGCTCGACTCGCTGGCCGGCGACTGTCCCCAGAACACGCTCACCGGAATGATCTGCGCATCTTCTTCGGCATGCTGGCTGATCGCATCGACCAGGCGCTGCAGGGTCGGCGGCGCACCGCGCTTGTCCTGGCGGCCGATCCAGTCCGGCTCTGGCGTCAGGTAGAAGAAGGCTGCGGGCTCTTGCAGCGGGCCCACCGAAACGGATAGCACCGGGCGCGGCAGCCCCGCCTTGGTGCATTCACGGTCGAGCACGGCAAGGTCGGTCAGCGACGGCGAGGGCAGCGCGTAGAACACCGGGCGGCTGCGGTCGAGCTGCAGGCCGAGGGAAGGCTGGTTGATGGTTTCGGACCGCACCCACAGGTACAGCAGGCGACGCAGCGCGCCGAAGATCAGGCGGCGCAAGGGGGAACGGGTCATACGGTGAGGGCCCTGGATAAGGAGTTTCGGGTAGCGGCTTGGGTCGAGCAGTGTGCCGTATCGGCACGGGTTCGGCAAAAACCACTCACGTCATGAAAATTCCTTGTTGCCTGTCATATACTCGGTCCGCCGCTTGCAAGTGATTCGGCACGCGGCGTCGGCACGGGTGGTGACCTGTGTCTGCAAGGCGATCTTCACAATAAAAATCCGGAGTAGATCAGATGTCGTCTCGTGAGACTGGAAGCGTAAAGTGGTTCAACGATGCCAAGGGCTATGGCTTCATCCAGCGTGAAGGCGGGGCGGACGTGTTCGTCCATTTCCGCGCGATCCGCGGCGAGGGGCACCGCACCCTGACCGAGGGCCAGCAGGTGGAGTATGCATTGGTGGAAGGCCAGAAAGGCCTGCAGGCCGAGGACGTCCTCGGCCTGTAGGCCGGGAGCTGCAAGCTGCAAGCTGACCGCAGGGCTCGAGACTGAAGCTTTCGCTCTGGCTCTTGCTTCTGCTCTGGCTTGCCGCTTGCCGCTTGCCGCTGCTTTTTCAGGTACGCCAGGTGATCTCTTCTTCGCCGTCGGCGCTGATGCGGATCCAGCGATCGGCATCTTCCTCGCCTTCTTCCTCGGACCAGCTGCCCGGTGCGCAGCGCACTTCGACCTGCAGGGCGGCATGGGCGGCGCGCGCGCAGGCGATGTCGTCCTCCCATGGGGTCTGGTCGCTTTCCAGGAACAGGCTGTTCCATTTCCCTACAGCCTTAGGTAACCAGGTAACCGGAATGTTACCGGCCTTGCACTTCCAGGTCTGGCCCTTCTGTACCCAGTCGTCGCAGGGGCCCACGGCCTCGTTGAGCCAGGCAGTCACCTGCTTGTGGTCGACGTCGGCGTCCTTGAGGTAGATCTCGATATCAGGTTGGCGCATTCAGGGCTCCGGGTGCTCAGTCTTGACGCACGAAATAGTCGTATCGCATGGAAACCGTGACCTCGAACGGCTCGGGCTGCTCGATGACCCGGGCCCGGCGCTCGGCGCTGGCGCGCCAGCCGTGCGGGGTCATGGCCAGCAGGTTGGCGCGAGCGCTGGCCTCGGCCAGTTCCAGGCGAAAGTTCAGGGTCTCGCTGTGGGCATGGCGCATCCCTTCGGGGACCAGTGCCAGGTGTTTGTCGTCCGCGTAGGGGCGTACTTCATCGTAGAGCACCTGGCGCAGCTCCATCAGGTGGTCGCTGGTCGGGCCGACGCGCATCAGGCCGCCACCGGGGCTCAGCAGGCGCCGGGCCTCCTGCCAGTCGAGCGGGCTGAAGACGCTGGCGATGAACTGGCAGCTGGCATCGGCCAGCGGCACGCGGGCCATGCTGGCGACCATCCAGGTCACCGACGGGTCGCGGCGACAGGCACGCTTGACCGCTTCGCGCGAGATATCCAGGGCAAAGCCTTCGGCCTCGGGCAGCGCCTGGGCGATCTGCGCGGTGTAGTAGCCCTCGCCGCAACCGATGTCGAGCCAGCTTGCGGGCTGGCGCTCGGCGGCCAGTTGCGCCAGGCGCCGGGCCACCGGCGCGTAGTGGCCGGCCTCGAGGAAGTCGCGGCGGGCCTCGACCATGGCCTGGTTGTCACCGGGGTCGCGGCTGTTCTTGTGCTGCACCGGCAGCAGGTTCAGGTAGCCCTGGCGGGCACGATCGAAGCGATGCCCGGCCGGACACACCACGCCGCTGTCGACGTGGAGCAGGGCAGCGCTGCACAGAGGACAGGTGAGCATCAGGCGAGCAACCGTACCAGGGTCTGGTAGTAGATGTCGGTCAGCACGTCGAGGTCGCTGGCCAGGACCCGCTCGTTGACCTGGTGAATGGTGGCGTTGACCGGGCCCAGCTCGACCACCTGGGTGCCCATGGTCGCGATGAAGCGGCCGTCGGACGTGCCGCCGCTGGTCGAAGCCTGGGTCTCGCGGCCGGTGATGGCCTGGATGCTGGCCGACACCGCATCGAGCAGTTCACCCGGTTCGGTGAGGAACGGCAGGCCCGACAGGGCCCATTCGATCGACCATTGCAACCCGTGCTTGTCGAGAATCGCCGCGACCCGCGCCTGCAGGTCCTCGACGGTCGACTCGGTGGAGAACCTGAAGTTGAACAGGGCGGTCAGCTCACCCGGCACTACGTTGGTGGCGCCGGTGCCGGAATTGAGGTTGGAAACCTGGAAGCTGGTCGGCGGGAAGAAGGCATTGCCCTCGTCCCAGTGTTCGGCGGCCAGCTCGGCCAGCGCGGGCGCGGCCAGGTGGATCGGGTTGCGCGCCAGGTGGGGATAGGCCACATGGCCCTGGACGCCCTGCACGGTCAGCTTCGCGCCCAGCGAGCCACGGCGGCCGTTCTTGACCACGTCGCCGACCAGCTGAGTGCTCGACGGCTCGCCGACGATGCACCAGTCCATACGCTCGCCGCGCGCCGCCAGGCGCTCGACCACGGCCTTGGTACCATGGTGGGCAGGACCTTCCTCGTCGCTGGTGATCAGGAAAGCGACCTTGCCCCGGTGGTCGGGATATTCGCCGACGAAGCGCTCGCAGGCCACCACCATGGCGGCCAGGCTGCCCTTCATGTCGGCCGCGCCGCGCCCGCAGAGCATGCCTTGGGCGTCGATCAGCGCATCGAAGGGCTCGTGCTGCCAGGCCTGCACCGGGCCGGTGGGGACCACGTCGGTGTGGCCGGCGAAGCACAGCACCGGGCCGTCCTGCGTGCCATGGGTCGCCCAGAAATTGTCCACGTCCTCGATGCGCATCGGTTCAAGGACAAAGCCGGCATCGCCCAGGCGCTGCATCATCTGTTTCTGGCAATCGGCATCGATCGGGGTCACCGAAGGGCGACGGATCAGGTCGCAGGCCAGTTGGAGGGTCGGCGAGAGGTCGGCGGGTGCCGTCATGTGGGACTCCGGGCAAGGCAAGGCGGGAAAAAACTGGGGCGTTATCTTATAGCAAACGGCAGGGCCGCGCATGGCTGCGGGAGCGTTGGTGAGCTCCGTCCCAGGGATCAGCGCCGAATCTAATGAAATGCTCCTCCCAGGCCTCCCCAGTGGGAGATTCTCCCACAGGTAAAGCGGTGACCTCAGGCTTGCGCCGTACCTGGGGGGATCAGGTGGCCGTCGCCTCCTGCACCCGCTCCCCGGGTTTTGGCAGCGAGGAGAGAAACGCCATGATCAACGCGGCAAGATAGGGCAATGATTGCACCAGCAGCATGATCACCCAGAAGCGCATGTCGGAGCTGGGCAGTCCCTGCACCAGGTAGATCCCGCCTGCGGCACCCCACAGCAGCAGCATGATGAACAGTTCCTCCCGCGCCTCGGAGATCGCCACCAGCAAGCCATGGCTGTCGGCATTCTTGGGCGTGCGGAAGAACGGCATGCTGCTGGTGAAGAAGCCATACAGCACCGCCTTGGCGATGGTGTGCGACAGGGCCAGCCCCGCCAGGGCGGCCGCGAAGGCATCCTTGAGGTCGACGCCCACGGCGCGGCGATACAGGAAGATGATCTTGCCCACCTTGAACACGAACAATGCCAGCGGCGGAATCGCGAAGATCAGCAGCGGCGGGTCGACCCGCTGAGGCACGATGATCATCGCGGCCGACCAGAGCAGCGCACCGACGGTGAAGAAGATGTTCATGCCGTCGGCAACCCACGGCAGCCAGCCCGCGAGGAAGTGATAGCGCTGGCCCCGGGTCAGCTCGGTGCCCTTGCCGCGCAACAGTGCCGCAGTATGGTGCTTGATGATCTGGATCGCCCCGTAGGCCCAGCGGAAACGCTGTTTCTTGAAGTCGATGAAGGTGTCGGGCATCAGGCCCTTGCCATAGCTGTTATGGGCGTAGGCGGCGGACAGGCCTTTCTCGAAGACGCGCAGGCCAAGCTCGGCATCCTCGCAGATGCACCAGTCGGCCCAGCCGAGCTCCTCGAGCACCGAGCGCCGGGTCATGGTCATGGTGCCGTGCTGGATGATCGCGTCACGGTCGTTGCGGGTGACCATGCCGATATGGAAGAAGCCCTTGTACTCGCTGTAGCACAGCTTCTTGAAGGCGCTCTCGTGCTGGTCGCGGTAGTCCTGCGGCGACTGCACCACGGCGATCTTCGGGTCGGCGAAGTGCGGGACCATGTGCTTGAGCCAGTTGCGGTCGACGCAGTAGTCCGAGTCGATCACCGCAATCACTTCGGCATCCTTGGCGGTGTGCGGGATCAGGTAGTTCAGCGCGCCACCCTTGAAGCCTGCCAGGGGTGCGACATGGAAGAACCTGAAGCGCTCGCCGAGCAGATCGCAGTGGGCCTTGAGCGGCTCCCACACGGCCGGGTCCTTGGTGTTGTTATCGATGACCAGGACCTCGAAGTCCGGGTAGTCGAGGGCGGCCAGGGCGTCGAGGGTCTGCTTGACCATCTCCGGCGGCTCGTTGTAGCACGGCACGTGCACCGATACCTTGGGCCGGTAGGCAGTGTCGGCCTGCACCGGCAGGAATTCGCGGCGACGCTTGTGGGTCCAGACCGTCTCGGCCAGTTCATGGGCCTCGGTGAGCAGCACGATGAACACGCCGAGCGCGCCCAGGGCCAGCAGGAAACCGACGGTCAGGCTGAACCAGGTACTGTATTGCTGGCTGTAGTCGTAGCCGATCCACACCAGCACCGACCCGCACAGGAACGCGGTGAAGGTGAGGAAGGTGCGGCCGCGCTGGCGCAGGGCGGAGCCATCGATCAGCAGCAGGGTCAGGGCAAGCATGGCCAGAACCACCGAGCCGACCGCCAGCGCGCGCCACTGCGGGATCGCCACCACGGGCCCCTCGAAGTTGAACTTCTGCTGGCGCTCGGCGTTGAACACGCCCCAGTAGGCACCGACCGAACCTTCGTCGCTGGCCTTCCACGGCTGGTCGTAGGCCTCGATGATGAAGTAGTTGTAGCCGCGGCGGTTCAGGGTGTTGGCCAGGGTCCGCAGGTAGATCGCCTGGTCGGCCTGGGTGGCGTCGGCGCCGCCGCGCATGCGGCCGTTGCTGGGCCAACCCACCTCCGACAGCAGCAGCGACTTGCGCGGGAACTGCTGCTTGAGGTCGCGGGCGCGGTCGAGCACGAACTCCACCGAGTCGCTCATCGGCACGAACTCCCAGTAGGGCAGGATGTGCGCGGCGATCAGGTCGACATGGTCGGCAAGCTCGGGGTGTTCCTTCCAGATATGCCACTGCTCGCTGGTGGTCACCGGCACCTTCACGGCAGCCCGCACCCGGTCCAGGTACTGGATCAGCCCTTCGGGGGTGACCTCCTCGCGGAACAAGGCCTCGTTGCCGACCACGACGCGCACCACGCTGCGCGAGGTATTGGCCAGCTCGATCGCCTTGGCGATCTCGCGCTCGTTGCGCTCGATGTCCGGGCTGATCCACACGCCTAGGGTCACTCGCAGGCCGAGCTCTTCTGCCAGGCGTGGAATCTGGTCCTGGGTGCCTTCGACGGTGTAGATGCGGATGCTGTCGGTCAGCTTGCTCATCTGCTCCAGGTCCTGGCGCAGCTGGGCCTCGTCGGGGTACTGGGCTTTCTGTGGGCTCTGGTTCAGGCGAAATGGCGAATAGGAAAAGCCGGAGATCTGTTCCGGCCAGGCAGGAGCGGTCACCGGGCGGTTGATCAGGGCCCAGAACCCGGTGAACAGCGCGGCAATGGCCAGGACCACCACCAGGTTGATTCCAAATTTACGCGATGACATAGGGTGTTCAGGTTCCGAAGGCGGAAACGGGCGGACGCTGCCCGAATGCGGGATCTACGCTTGTCCGGGAGACTCAAGAGTTGGATTTTCTGCATGGGCCGAAGTTCTTGGCCGTGGTGTCGTAGTCCAAATCTATCAATTACCTTGGACATTAAAGCATTGGATCGGCCATTACCAATCTGCCGCGCGGCGTTGATGCCATCGCCGGCTCGGCGGCCTATAATGCGCGCCGGTTTTTTCGGGGTGACACCATGAGTACAGAAGATCCACGCTTCGCCGGCGTCGCCCGGCTCTACGGCG
>JAQZAY010000250.1 GCA_029239415.1 Pseudomonas sp.
CGGGTGAGCACCTGCGGCAAGCAGCGCACGAATACTTCACCCGACGCCGTCTGGCGGTCACCTACATGCACGACAAGGAGCGCTCGCATGAATGACTCGACCCGCAGCACCCAGCTTACCGCCATCGATGAGCAAGCCCTGTTCGCGAACCTTTCCTCCGCCCAAGGCATCGACCTTGACCAGCTCGAGCCCATTGGCACGCAGGTGCAGTCCTGGCAAACCGCCGCCGGCACCTGGGTCACCTTCGTACCGTCGCGTGATCAACCGATCATCGACCTGGTAGCGCGCTTCAACGCGGGTACCGAACTCGATGGCAACAGCAGCGGGCTAGCGGCCCTGACACTGCACTTGCTTGGGCACGGCACCCGCCACCTGAGCGCGGAACAATTCGCCGAGCGTATCGAGCAATTGGGCGTGCGGATCGACAAACGCGTGCGGCTGACCCACGCGACGCTGAGCCTGCGTGTCCTGAGTCGACAGACGCTGCTCGAGCCTGCCATCGAGTTGTTCACTGAAATGCTCGGGTATCCCGCCCTGCACCCCACTGACCTGGCTGTCATCAAGCCCCGGCTGCTGTCTTATCATGCCATTCGCAAAGCCCACCCAGGGACCAGAGCCCGCCTCGAAGCGCATGCCCACCTCTTTGCCGGGCACCCTTATGCCAACGCGGCAGGCAGCACAGCGGAGGGCGTCGAGTCCATCACCGCAGGCGACCTCAGGAGGTTCCACCAACGCGCCTATAGCGCCAACAACCTGAGATTGTCCCTGGTCGGCGATCTATCGCGCGAACACGCCGAGGCCATCGTCGAGCGTATCACCGCCGCGCTGCCCCAGGGCTGGGCTGCTGCGCCCCCTCCCCAGGCGCCGTTCGCGCCAGCCGCGACCCTGCATGTGGACCAAGCGGGAATGAACGCGGCAGTGGCGTTGGCCATACCCCTGCGGATTGTCCTCGCAGATCCGGACTATCCGGCCTTGATGCTGGCGCACGTGGTGCTGGGATCGGGCTTCGAGTCTCGCCTCATGCAGGAATTGCGTCTGCGTCGAGGTCTGACCTACAACATAAGCTCTGAGCTGCTCCCGTACGAGGCGGGCGGTATGCTGAGCATCGACTGGGAAATCGCCCCTCAGTACGTAGAAGGCTCGCAACAGCTGGTGGCCAGAGTGCTGCGCGAGCTCATCGAGCGCGGACCGACAGAGACCGAATTGCAATACGCCCGCAAGCAGATTGCAGGCAGGCTGTTACGTGGAGTGGCGCGCAACCAGTCGCTGGCTGCCGTGCTGGTCGAGCTGAGTCAGCAGCCTTTCATTCAGTTCGATGCCTATCTCCGTCACCTCGCTGAGATCACGCCGCAGGCGGTGCGAGAGGCCTTGCAGAGCTACCTCGACCCGACACGCATGGTGTCCACAAGCGTGGGGCCGGCCACGTTCCAGCTACCCTTGCCGGACGTTCCGGCATCTTGAAGCCCACCGATGCACCGTCGGTGTTTCCATGGCAAGCTAGGCGGGTCATCTCGAGCCGCCCAGCATGCCAAGCCCTACCACTGCCTTCCGCCCCGCCATCGGCCTTGCCAACCCCCACCTGCAAACCCTGTGGGGGCCTCTATGGCGCAAGCTGCCCGATCTGCCCCGTACCCGCGAGCGCCTGTGGTTGAGCGATGGGGACTTTCTCGATCTGGACTGGCACGGCCCGCACCAGCCCGCTGCACCGTTGGTCATGGTGCTGCATGGCCTGACCGGGTCATCCAGCTCGCCCTACGTCAAAGGCCTGCAGCAGGCCCTCCAGCATGGCGGCTGGGCAAGTGTGGCGGTGAACTGGCGCGGCTGCTCTGGCGAGCCGAACCTGCTACCGCGCAGCTATCACTCCGGCGCCAGCGAAGACCTCGCCGAAGTCGTCAGCCATCTGCGCGCCCAGCGCCCGCTGGCGCCGCTGTATGCGGTGGGCTATTCGCTGGGTGGCAACATCCTGCTCAAGTATCTGGGCGAAAGCGGCTCGGCCAGCCAGTTGCAGGCTGCGGTCGCCGTGTCGGTGCCCTTTCGCCTGGATGAATGCGCCGACCGTATCGGGTTGGGCTTTTCCCGGGTTTACCAAGCGCATTTCATGCGCGCGATGCTGGCCTATGTCAAAGACAAGCAGCGACACTTCCAGCACCTGGGCCACCAGGAGAACCTTGCCACGCTCGAGCGCCTGGGCGAGCTGCGCAACCTGCGCAACTTCTGGGACTTCGATGGCCGGGTGACAGCGCCGCTCAACGGCTTCCAGGACGCCCATGATTACTACCGGCGTTCATCGAGCCGCTATTTCCTGGGCGACAACTGCACGCCGACCTTGATCATCCAGTCCAGCGACGATCCCTTCGTGTTCACCCATAGCGTGCCACGCGCGAATGAGCTGGCGCCGCTGACTCATCTGGAACTGCACAGCCGCGGGGGCCATGTCGGCTTCGTCGAAGGCAGCCTGCGCAACCCCAGCTACTACCTGGAGCGGCGCATTCCGCGGTGGCTGGTCGAAGGTGTGTGAGGCGATCAGTCGCCTTTTGCCACCCCACGCGCCGGATCATTGATCCAGTCGCTCCACGAGCCTGCATACAGGCGGGCGAGCGGGTAGCCTGCCAGGCACAACGCAAACAGGTCATGGCAGGCCGTCACGCCCGAGCCACAGTAGGCCACCAGCTGTTCGGGCGAACGATCCGCCAGCTTTTCGGCGAAGCGCTGGCGCAGCTGAGCGGGAGGCAGAAACCGGCCGTCAGCGTCCAGGTTGTCGGTGAAGGCGGCGCACTGAGCGCCCGGGATATGGCCCGCCACCGGGTCGATCGGCTCGACTTCGCCGCGAAAGCGTTCCAGGGCACGGGCGTCGAGCAGGGTCAGGCCAGGCTTGCCAAGGCGTTCTTCCAGCTGCTTCGCATCGATCAGCAGGCCCATGTCCGGCGTGCCGGTAAACGTGCCCTCGCGCTTGTGCGGCGAGTCGAGGCTCAACGGCAGGTGCGCGGCATGCCAGGCCTTGAGGCCGCCATCGAGAAGGCTCACGCCGTCGCGCTTGCCCAGCCAGGCCAGCAGCCACCAGGCCCGGGCGGCGAACGCACCTGGGCCATCGTCGTACAGCACCACCTGGCTGTCATTGTCCAGGCCAACGCCGCGCAGGCGCTCGACCAGGCGCTCAGGCGCGGGCAACGGGTGTCGGCCGGTCTGGCCGGCGACCACCTGGCCGCTCAGGTCCCGCTCCAGGTCGACGAAATGCGCGCCGGCGATATGCCCTTCGGCATGGCTGCGCTGGCCGTAATCCAGGTCTTGCAGGTCAAACCGGCAGTCGAGGATCACCAGGCCGGGCGAATCCAGGCGCTCGGCCAACTGCTCGGGGGTGATCAAGTGCGCAAGGGGCATGGCAATCTCCTGATGAATTAACCTTACTTGAGTCTATAGTGCCTTGAGTCGGCATGCGTGACTTGGCCGGGCGCAACCGCTGCGCTACCATCCGAGTCCCCCACGCACTCCAGCCAGGACTATGCGATGAACCGAGTGTTGTACCCGGGTACTTTCGACCCCATTACCAAAGGCCATGGCGATCTGGTCGAGCGTGCCTCGCGACTGTTCGACCATGTGATCATCGCCGTGGCGGCCAGCCCCAAGAAAAATCCCCTGTTCCCGCTGGAGCAACGGGTGGCCCTGGCGCGTGAGGTCACCCAGCACCTGCCCAACGTCGAAGTCATCGGTTTTTCCTCCCTGCTGGCGCATTTCGCCAAGGAGCAAGGCGCCAATGTCCTGCTGCGTGGCCTGCGCGCGGTGTCCGACTTCGAGTACGAATTCCAGCTGGCGAACATGAACCGGCAGCTGGCGCCCGACGTCGAGAGCCTGTTCCTCACGCCTTCGGAGCGCTATTCGTTCATCTCCTCGACCCTGGTCCGGGAAATCGCCGCGCTCGGTGGCGACATCACCAAGTTCGTCCATCCCGTGGTCGCCGAGGCTCTGACGGAGCGCTTCAAGAAGTAGCCTATCGGTCTCATGCATAGCGCCCGCGTGCACTGCGGGCGCGAATGCGGCACAATTGTGCCTATTGGTATTGAAATGCCCGGGCTCCCAGCCCCGGCCGGAGTCCCCATGTCCCTGATCATCACCGACGATTGCATCAATTGCGACGTCTGCGAACCCGAGTGCCCGAACGCCGCCATCTCCCAGGGCGAAGAGATCTATGTGATCGACCCGAACCTGTGCACCCAGTGCGTCGGCCATTACGACGAACCGCAGTGCCAGCAGGTCTGCCCGGTCGATTGCATTCCGCTGGACGAGGCCCACCCGGAAAGCGAAGACGAGCTGATGGCCAAGTACCGGCGCATTACCGGCAAGGCGTGACGCGCCGCGCCTGAGCGTCTAACGCTGGCAGCGCGGGCAGAACACGCTGGCTCGCTGGCCCAGCTTCACTTCGCGCAGCTCTGTGCCGCACACCTTGCACGGTTGGCCGCCCCTGCCATAGGCGAACAGCTCCTGCTGGAAATATCCCGGCTGCCCATCGCCGCCGAAGAAATCGCGCAGCGTGGTGCCGCCGCGCTCGATCGCATGGGCCAGGATCCGCTTGATCTCGACCGCCAGCTTGAGATAGCGCGCCCGGGAGACGCCACCGGCCGCGCGTCGCGGGTCGATTCCCGCCGCGAACAGCGCTTCGGTCGCGTAGATATTGCCCACGCCCACCACCACCGCGTTGTCCATGATGAACGGCTTGACCGCCATCGCGCGGCCCCGCGACAGCTGGAACAGACGCTCGCCGTCGAACAGGTCGGTCAAGGGCTCCGGCCCGAGGTGCGCCAGCAAGGCATGGTTGTGCGGGTCGTGGCTCCAGAGCATCGCGCCGAAACGCCGTGGATCGGTGTAGCGCAGGGCCAGGCCCGACTCCAGCTCGATGTCCACGTGCTCGTGCTTGGCCGGCGCCAGCCCCAGTCCGACCAGGCGCAGGTTGCCTGACATCCCCAGGTGGCTTATCAACGTGCCGGCCTCGGCATTGATCAACAGGTACTTGGCCCGCCGCTCGACCGTCACGATGCGCTGCCCCGACAGGCGCACATCCAGGTCTTCGGGGATGGGCCAGCGCAGGCGGCTGTCGCGCACGACCACCCGACTGACACGCTGGCCCTCAAGGTAGGGCGCGATGCCCCGGCGGGTGGTCTCGACTTCTGGCAACTCTGGCATATCAGTGCCCGCTCATGTCTCGAAGGGTCTGTTTGAGGCTTTCGAAGTCGTACTCCGACAGGCCTATATAGTCGAGCACCAACGGGGCCACGGCGTTCCATTCGTGATCCACGCCCTGGCTGCCGAGTACCCGGTACGACGCGCAGATGTGCTCGGCCATCTTCAGCACCGCCAGCAGGTTCTTCAGCTGGGCATTGCGTGAGGACCCGTCGCTGAACACCGCCAGGGCATTGTGGTGGTTGGCGATGGCCGCGGTGATGTGCTCGGGCAGGCGCCAGGACTTGGCGGTGTAGTAGCCGACCACCGAGTGGTTGGTGTTGAACACCTGGTTCTCGGTGTCCACCACCCGCGTATCGGGCCCGGCGCTGGCATAG